>JAJZYL010000044.1 GCA_021798095.1 archaeon
GACCTTCCCAAATAGAAAGAGAGTCACAATAAAAGTAAGGAATGCAGGCGACAGAGGCATCCAGGTGGGAGCACACTTTCATTTCTTCGAGGCCAATAGGGCACTGGATTTTGAAAGGGCCAAGGCATATGGAATGAAGCTTGACATTCCTTCTGGAACGAGCATAAGGTTCGAGCCCGGTGAAGAAAAAACCGTGACATTAGTTGAGTATGGGGGCAAGCAATATGTACATGGTTTCAATAATCTAGTGGATGGAAGCGTAAGGACGAAATATAGGAAAGAGTTATCTCTGCAAAAGGCAAAGTCCCTCGGTTTTAAGGGGTGTGCATAAAAATGAAAATGAGTAGAAAGCAATATGTAGACCTCTATGGTCCAACAAAAGGTGATAAGGTACAGCTAGCTGATACCAACCTTGTGATAGAGGTTGAGAAGGACTATACAGCCTATGGAGATGAACTAGTTTTCGGAGGAGGCAAGACAATAAGGGAAGGAATGGGCCAGTCCCCAGGTACAACTCACGCCATGGGAGCGCTGGATCATGTAATTACTAATGCCATAGTATTCGATCCAATACTTGGAGTAGTTAAGGCAGACATAGGCATTAGGGACGGCAAGATTGCGGGCATAGGCAAGGCTGGAAATCCAGGATTAATGGACGGCGTAGATAGGGATATGGTAGTAAGTTCAAGTACGGAAGCGACCGCCGGAGAAGGAATGATAGCTACAGCAGGGTTCTTCGATACACATGTGCACATGATTGCACCGCAACAAGCCTATGAAACAATCGCAAATGGAATTACAACCTACATAGGTGGGGGTACAGGGCCAGCAGACGGCACAAACGCCGTAACCTCAACGCCAGGGCCATGGAACATCGAAAAGATGATAGAATCGACCGAGGGATTGCCCCTGAACTGGTTGTTCCTGGGAAAGGGTAACGACAGTAAGCCAGAACCTCTTGCTGAAATGCTGGAAGCAGGTGCGGGCGGCTTTAAGATGCATGAAGATTGGGGTGCTACAGCGGCTTCGCTTGATACAGCATTGGATGTAGCGGACAAATACGACGTCCAAGTATCAATTCATACAGACTCGCTGAATGAAGGTTCCTATGTAGATGACACAATATATGTAATAAACGGCAGGACGGTTCACACATATCATACAGAAGGGGCAGGTGGAGGACATGCACCTGATATCATGAAGATCGCAGGTGAACCAAATGTATTGCCATCTTCTACTAATCCAACAAGGCCCTATACAATAAACACTATAGATGAGCACCTTGATATGCTAATAGTTTGCCATCATCTCAATCCCGCAGTTCCTGAGGATGTTGCATTTGCAGAGTCTAGGATAAGGGCGGAAACCATAGCCGCCGAAGATGTATTCCATGATTGGGGAGTGCTAAGCATGTATTCTTCTGATAGCCAGGCCATGGGCAGGACAGGTGAAGTCTCGACCCGCGCATGGCAGACAGCGCACAAAGTAAAGGAACAATTCGGAAAACTACCGGAAGATTCACCTAACAACGATAACTTTAGAGCACTAAGGTACCTTGCCAAATTAACAATTAATCCAGCAATTACCAATGGTGTAGCTGACTATCTGGGAAGCCTTGAAAAGGGCAAGATGGCAGATATCGTTCTCTGGGACCCGAAGTTCTTTGGCGCAAAGAATAAGATGGTATTCAAGGGCGGATTCATAGCTTACGCCATGATGGGTGACCCAAACGCCTCATTGCCTACGGTGGAGCCAATTTACTGGAGGCCTATGTTTGGCGGATTTGGAACAGCTCAATCAAAGATATCTGCTATATTCACATCTAAAGTAGCTTACGACCTCGGTATCAAAGAGAAGTATGGACTCGAACACCAGGTCCTGCCAGTATCGAAGACTAGGAACCTGGGTAAGGACGACATGGTCAGGAACAGTACACGCGGCGATATCGAGATAGACCCAGAAACGCACAAAGTAAAATTCAACGGAAAAGAAGTCTCTTCTGAGCCAGCTAAAAAGTTACCATTAACGCAGCTCTATTACCTTATATAGAGCTGTCCATTTTTAAATTTTTTATTTTTTTTTTTATTGTTATGATCAGGCATTTAACATCCTTAGATAATAGTAAGAATGGCGAAATTATAGATCCGCTAAAGGTTAAACACGGTGTAATTACGGCACTGAAAATAAGCGATCTTTCTGGTTGGATAGATCCTACGACGCATCTTAATTTAGATTTTCCTGAACACTTAATGGGAATTGCATATGTTGTAAAAAAATTGGAGTTGGGTGGGGAAATAATATTAGAAGGTGATAGGTTCATGTACGTTATAGTAAATCCGAAATTTTTTAAGCATTTGGGAAATGTAGATATAACGGAAAGAAGTATAGAAATGAGAAGGGCCTTTCACAATAAGGCTAATATTTCTGCTCCATAGAAAAACGCAAGAGCCTTAATTCTGGCATAGCTTAGGTTCCTGCATAGAAATTTTGGGAGCTTATAAGAAACAAAACTGAACGCATAAATATTCCAGGGAAGATAAAGCAGAGGCCCTAATATTATAGAGCGTATTTCAAACCTGATATCAAATCAGCGCAGTATAAATCTATAACCATCATTAACGTTCGAGGGCGCAATTAAGCGGCTAACGGATACATGGGTTCCTTACTCAGGTTGCAAGAGCTCGATGGTTTAGGATGGCCTCAAACCCGATCCTTGCGTCTTTCCGCACCTTTGTGCGAACGCACTGTACCCTTCCTCGTTCATGGGAAGTCGAACATGTCCTTCATGTCACCATCCGGTGAGAGCGTGGTGCTCACGCTTATGCTGTCACCAAGGTTTATTCCTACGGATTCCTTTGTCGTTATCGTATTCCCTTTCTTTCCATCCTTCCTTTTATCCAATTTTCATTAGCCCCCGATGGCGGCTCCTTAGTTGACCGGGAGCCGCACCAAGGGGACGCCCATTCGGGGCATTTATGTATCAACCAAAAAGTTTTGATCGACGTTTAGCTGAGGAGTAGCTGGCTCCCATAGGGCTCTGGCTCAGGCCATTTAGCCAATCATCAAACAATTGTGCCATATGCTCACCTAGGGGCAAGTTTATATGTGTAAATTTACGGTAATGTAATCATGATAAGATTTAGCGTCTCTATGGAGAAGGATCTAGCAGAAAAATTTGATCGTTACCTTGAGAAGAAGGGTACAAATGGGAGGTCAGCAGGAATAAGGCTTTTAATTAGGGAAAAATTAATAGAAGAAGGCATCAGAAATCCCCAAACGGAAGTATATGGGATTATATCATACATCTATGATTATACGAAAAGTGACCTTGAGAACAGGCTTACTGAATTACAGCATAAAAATAAGGGCCTTATAATCATTACTTCGCACATACATCTGGATGAGCATAATTGCCTTGAAATGGTAACGGTCAAGGGCCAAAGCATATCGGTTCAAAGGCTGGCTGAGGAAATCGAGTCCAATAAGGGCATAAAGAGCGTCAAAAAGTTGATGACAGAAGTAGTTTAAATAAAGTTCTAGATAATTAATTGTATAGTGAGCCTCTTTATGGAATTCAAAGCTGCGCTATTTGCCGGAACCGATGAAAAGGATCAAGAGTACGTGGAATTTATGAAACGTTTTAATTTGGATGCGCAAGTTCATTCATCTAACGATCCCCTATTCTCGGATCTACGGATGATGGTCGCGCCATCAATTGCACTTCTGACTAGTGGGAATTATAGAATCAAGTACTATGGGAAACCCGAAGGGAGGGAGGAAGAGGCGTTTAGGGATGTGCTCGCATATATCAGGACGGGAAATATAACCTTATCAAACTCGACGATCAGCTGTATAAAAAATGTACAGCGCTACCTAAATGCCAAATTATATGTAACGCCCATATGTCCCTATTGTCCACGTATGTTTAAATGGCTAGCACAGTTAACGGTTATAAGCCAATATATAACGCTCGAAGTGATAAACGTATTTGATTTCTTTGAAATGGCAAAGACGGAGGATATAACCGCAGTGCCATATTTGGTCATCAATGATAAATACAAGCTTCTGGGATTTCATCAGGAGGACCTTATATGCGCGCACATACTGGCGGCCTTGGGTCAACTATATCAATAAAGGATTTGCAATTGGCTAATGGTCATAGACTTGAACTTCCAGAAGGACTTTATCGCAACATGAAGTGTTGGCCAAGGACCTATTTATAGTGTAGCCGGTTGGCCCGCCTAACAGGCTTGGTCTACACGCTGGTTTTTACCTTGGTAATCATCCATTAGTGGCGATCATATGAAGTGTTCATCAGGGAAGCCGCTTATCCAGGGGATTTTAACGTCTCGATCGCTGTACGCTTCAAAGCCCACATAGAGGCCATAGAGCCAGATCAACAGGCTTAAAACGGATGATAGGAGAGGGGCGAAGAAAAGCACTAAACTGATGGCTATTATTAGCAGTAGGCAAGCATTATGGCCTGTATACCGTGCTTCCTCAGCCTCCTGTCCTGACCGGCAATGATCAGCATAACTGTACCTGCAATCAGGCTCAGGACGTAGGCAAGGAAAGAACTATTTCCTGTAGACGGTCTGTACTGTCAAGCCTTCGCTGGCCATAAATAATAGAATATAATAGGTAAACGTTTAGAGACTGTGTAAAAATTATTTAGTATACAAATGAAATCCCTCGGGCCTCGGCCCGAGGTCTAAAACGCTTATCTTCCAGCGTAATCCATCTCTAACAGGGGGCTGGACCTGATAGCTCCGACCCCCTGTGGCCACAGGGGGTTGGATGAAATAAATGCAATTGTTGACTAGCGTAGGCTCTACCTTCGGGGAGGCCAACTACCACCTGCAGTTCACGCCCAAGTACAGGAGGGATGTCTTCCTGGATGAAGAGGTCAGGGCGCTCTGCAGAGAGAGCTTCAGGACGACGTGCGAAGGGCTCGGCATAGGCATGGAAGCCTGCGAGTTCGGGCCGGACCACGTGCACCAGTTCGTGAGCTGGTGCAGGAAGTACTCCGTGCCGTACATGGCGCAGAGGCTCAAGGGAGCGTCGGCCTACGTTATCAGGCATCGGCTGTGGGATAGGGTGAGGGGGAAGCTGTGGGGCGATTCGTTCTGGAGCTACGGCTACTTCTACAGGTCCGTCGGATCGACCACCGCAGAAACCGTACGGTGCAGAACAGCCAGAAGAGGAAGCACTGGCTGCCTCAGGCCGGGTCAAAATCTGTGCTCCTGAAGGGGAACGTCAACAGGCAGATAGGGCTGGCCGATTTCGGCTAGACCAGATGGTCTTCAGCCCGTCGGAGTTCAGATAATTCATGATTTATATACGTCAATAAGATTATCGTTTAATTTATATTTTATATTGATATGATTACTAATATTTAATAGATCATAATTTTTATACCATATCTTCCTTTTTGAAGTTATTTAACTAGAAGATATGTTTTTATCACTAGAACATTTTTATCGTAGTCTCATATCCCTTGTATGACAGGAGCCAGCGCCCATAATGATGCGGACTACTAAAGGAGGCACTGCACCGAACTCGAAGGGCGGCTTGTTCTCTTGTCTAAAACGCTTGACCATCCTCTGCATCTGCCTCCTGCCCAAGCCTATCATCCTTGCTGTCTGTCCCCTACGGGTCCATAGTATTTCGCTGTCAGATAGTGCCCTGGCTATGGCTTTACCTCTTCGCATAAGCTTCCTCTTTCCTTAAAAGGGGGGATCCCCTCATCCCTAAGGTACACCTCCCCGTTTGCAATGACCATTGCTTATCATTTTGATTATTGCACTAGGGGGATATCATAAGCGTCTCGGTCTTAAATATGCAACAAAGGAGCGAGGCCGTAAAGTATAAATAAATAGTTAACAACAGCATAACAATGATTCCATTAGGTTATGGAATAATTGATTACATTCTTGGTGGAGTAGGTCAAGTATTTTTCATGGGGTCACCTTTGGTTGGTCTAGTATTCTTAATAGGCCTATGGGCTAATTCTTGGAAAGCAGCAACATTCGCCATTATAGGTTCGATCGCAGGTGGGTTGGTAGCTTTTGGGCTTGGGATACCAGTCAATACAGTTTATTTTGGAATATATGGTTTTAATTCAGTATTAACAGCTATTGCGTTGGGAGATACATTCCTTGAAAAGGGCAAAGCCGCTTATGCTATAGCTACATTCGCCGCATTTGCAACTGGCTTCACTACTGCTACAGGTATATGGTTTGCCGGAATATTTGGTTTGCCAGTAGAGACTTCTGCATTTGTAATTACAACATGGGTATTTCTCTTTGCGGCGTACAAGTTAGGAGGAATAAAGTTAGCTTCGGGGGGGTCTCCCGCCAAACAGAGGGGGACTTTAGTAAAGGATCAGAAAAAGGAAGGACCAGTTGATATTAATGAATTTACAGCATGGGGCTTCATTAAATTGATATTCACAGGAATAGGCCAAGTCATGTTTCAGGAAAGTTGGATAACAGGTGTACTTTTTTTCATCGGTTTAACCTTAGCCAGCGTTTCATTAGTGCCATTTGCCTTCGGGGTTCAATATCCGATTTACTTTGCTGGAATTACAGCCTTTATAGCATCACTAATAGGTACGTTGACAGCAATACTATTCAAGGCAGATCGTACATCAGTCCTCATGGGTCTATATGGATTTAATGCGGTACTAACCTCCTTGGCTGTAATGGGGGTCTTCTTGGGTTTCTTCTGGCCAATTGAAGGTTTCGCTGGTTCGCCCATAAATTTCCTAGTGATGATATTTGCTGTAGTGTTTTCCTCAATAGTAACAGGATGGGTAGGGTCAATAACCAGTCAGTGGAAGCTTCCAACATTAACGGCACCATTCGTTTTAACGTCTTGGTTCGTAGAACTCGCTGCCCATACTTTTCCCGGCATAGCCCATTTGGTAAACATAATTCCATTACTAATCCATTAATTTTTTTTAATCTTTACAACTTTTTTTATAAAATATTTCTCTTTTTCGTAACTTATAGGTCCTGACTTTACCCATATATGCTATATTTAAGTCTGGCGTCAGAGATTGCTGAGAGGGGAGGGTGGAGGATATTTAACTAGGTCTACATGCCACCAAATGAAGTGATATAACTAAAGAAGACTTGCAAGATATAGGGCAAACCTAGCTAGGATCAGGGCAACTATCAAGAACAACATGCGTGCAAGCGCAGTACATGTAAGCATAGCAACTGCGATTCCCTTCATGAACAACCGCGTTAAAGGAAGGTTAAGAGGATGGCAAATGGCAAGGCGATAGTTGCGGTGGCCGGGCAGCTACTGGTTAGCATATAATGGGCGCTTGTCAGGGATGAACTATATCGCGGCTTCAGTGATGATATACATATTCAACAGAAAACTTAAGAAGATAGAGAAACTAGACGTGCCCTAATTCCATATATGTTAGGAGAAGCCAGTGATTAATGGCTATTGTAGGGGATTGTGCATGGCTGAACGGCACAAAAAAATAAGTTAGAATTTCTTTACCGGCAAGAGCATCTAAAGGTTGATGTTCGGAAATTTTTAAGTTTTTTTACATTTTATCAGGGCTATACCTTATAGCTATTGTTCTGAGTAATATTATTACTACGAGCACTGTGGTCAACGCCGCTAGTGTTATAATTGAAATATTTTCTGGGTAAATTTTTATAATAATTTCCCTTATTATAAAAATCGCTGCTGCATCCAAGGCGTATTCCAGCTTAATCCTTTCCTTAGAAAAATATTGTGACACGAGCGCCATCAATTCGAGCAAGATCACTATGTTAAGTATATCAGTAATAAATTCCTGCAGCGTGCTTTCAAGGGAGATATAAGAAATCATCTGAGGTAGGTATGAGATAATGCCAACTACAGATAAAATAATCCCTATGAATATGATTATAAAAATTACCCAGGCTCCAGATTTTATAACGATATCATGTTTTTCCAACTAACATTTTATTATTATTATAAAATATGTTAATTAATCTTTCGGTTAAGTTCCCTTGTTACAATGTCGTATAATATTTTTGGCTCTATAGTTAGTGATTTGAGCGGGTTGCATGAAATCAATTATGGTAAAAGGGCAAGAATTCAACAACAAGCTGGTCAATGGAGGAGTTGACGTATCTATCAGCGACGATCTATTGGTTGACCAGGAGAAGCGGTTTAAGCGCATGAATACTGATAAAGGGGGGGAGACCATATAGTTAGTCCAACGCGTTGATGCTCATAATGCTTGCTGTCAGGGAATACTTTGGCCTGCCATACAGGCAAACGGAAGGATTTGCTAAGATGCTCGGCGGGATACGGGAGGCAAGGATACCGTCATATACCCAGATCTGCAGGAGGCAAAGGAGCTCGATGTGCCCCTTGGTGTAAAATATGGCAAGCCGGTTGATATAGCGATTGGGTCAACTAGAATAAAGGCGTTCAACAGGGGCGAATGAATCAGGCAGAAGTGGGCTGTCAGGAAGGGGTGGGTAAAGTTACACATAAGCTGCGACATATCCAACCACATGATAACCGGCTTCCAAGTAACAGACGAGCATGAATCCGATGGGAAGGAGTTCAACAAGCTTAGCGCAAAGGGCACAGTGGGAAAGATAAGCAGGGTCTTCGGCGATTCAGCATATGATTCTAGGGTGAACTTCAATTATGCTGCGGGCACAGGCGTTGAGCCAGTTATCAAGATGAGTTCAACAGGCAGATCCAAGGGATCCTATATCAGGGCACAGACAGTTAGCGAATTCCTTTCAGACCCGCAGGCTTGGAAGAGGAAACACGGGTATGGACAGAGGTGGCAGGTCGAGACGGTATTTTTGTCCTTGAAGAGGATGCTGGGAGAACACTTGACATCAATACTAAACATTGGAATAAACAACGGAATCATGTCCAAGGTGTTCACGTATAATATGGTAGAAGCTAACAGAAATGGATGCATGTTATAGGGCACAAATGTTAAAGACCATTAGGGGACCCCTTTGATGCAATAAAATGTGCGGAGTCAGAATTTATGACGTGTA
>JAJZYL010000045.1 GCA_021798095.1 archaeon
GTGGCCCTGGGGGAAGGGGCTTTATTGACGGCCGAGGCGGCCATCCGTCCTTGGTTCTGTTTCCGGCGCAGAGCCCCGTGTAGGCCGGCCCTTCCCTGAAGCGGCGAACCAGTGGAATGGCCCGAACCGCCTGCCCGTTCAGCCCTTTTCGGCATAATTGTATACCATTTAAGGCCTTAAATATAGCCCTTCTGGCCTTATCGCAGGTAGCCTGCCTGCAACCGGTTGTTTAGATATCCCCTCGCTATAAAATAAATGACATCTCCCTTACGAGGAAGGCGCCAGGCTATTTAGCCTGCTCGGCCGCATACGATGGCCCTGATATGACCCTCTGACCGTGAAATAGCTGCCTTCGATTGTGCCCGGTAAATAGCAGCGCAATTCCTACCATTTAACCGGGTTAAAGTTATTAAATATTTATATAAAAAACGCATTTGTTTGAACACATGGTACTTAGTCAGGAATATGAGGAAAAGAAGACCGTAGAATATAACGTTATAAAGAAGACTCAGAGCATATGCCCTGAGTGCAATAGGATACTCCCCGCGACCATATTTGAACGGGACCAGAAGGTCTATATGACAAGGACCTGCCCGGACCACGGTGAGACGGAGGAGCTCTACTATGGGGATTATCAGATGTATCTCAAGTTCAGCAGTTACTGGGATGATGGCAAGGGAACGATGGCGCCGAACGTCGCCATAGATAACTGCCAGTGCCCCGCAAACTGTGGGCTCTGCAGCAACCACCTGAGCCACACCGGCCTTGCTAACATCATAGTCACTAACAGGTGCGACCTGACCTGCTGGTACTGTTTCTTCTATGTAAAGAAGGGGCTGGAGGGAGCATACGTCTACGAGCCGGACCATGAACAGATAAGGAACATGGCCAAGGCGCTTAAGGCCGAAAGGCCAGTCCCCGGCAACTCCATTCAGATAACGGGTGGTGAGCCGACGCTGAGGGATGACCTTCCGGAGATAGTAAGAATACTGAAGGAGGAGGGGGTCGATCACATACAGCTCAATACCAACGGGATCAACATCGCACTGAAGCCGGAGCTGGCCAAGATATACAGGGACGCGGGCGTCAGTAACCTTTACATGAGCTTTGACGGGGTTACGGCCAAGACCAACCCAAAGAACCACTGGGAGGCGCCGTACGCCATAGATGCCTGCAGGAAGGCCGACCTTGGCGTGGTCCTGGTGCCAACCGTCATCAAGTCGATAAACGACCACGAGCTGGGGGCAATCATAGACTATGCCAAGCAGAACATAGATATAGTGAGGGCGGTAAACTTTCAGCCTGTATCGCTTACCGGAAGGATGAGCAAGAAGGAGAGGGAGAAGTACAGGATAACCATACCGGATGCGATCAAGAGGATAGAAGCGCAGACGAACGGCGAGGTCACCGCTGACGACTGGTTCCCGGTACCCAGCTGCTCGCCTATAACCCACTTCATCGAATCCCTTACTCACAAAAAACAGTATGAACTTTCAATCCACTTCGCCTGCGGGGCAGGGACGTATGTCTATATGAGCAAGGGAAAACTTGTTCCGATTTCGCAGTTTGTGGATATCAAGGGGCTGGTGGAGTACCTTGACGAAAAGGCCGACGACCTGAACTCGGGTAGCAATAAGTACATGACGATAGCCCAGGCAGCGCTCAGGATAAACAGCTTCGTCGACAAAAAGAAGCAGCCAGAAGGGCTAAACCTTGGGAGGCTGCTCTTCAATGCGCTGGTGAGGCACGACTATTCCTCCATAGGGCAGTTCCAGATGAAGAGCCTCTTCCTTGGCATGATGCACTTCCAGGACAAGTACAATCAGGACGAAGAAAGGCTTCAGAGGTGCGACATTCACTACCTGACACCGGACCTCAGGATAATACCGTTCTGCAGCTTTAACGTAATCCCCGAATGGTACAGGGACCGTGTTCAGAAGAAGTACGGCATGCCGGTTGAGGAGTGGGAGGCCAAGAACGGGGAGAAGCTCGAGGACAGGCTGTACAGGGGACAGCTCAGGAAGGTCAGGCCGGGGATGAAGGCGGAGGCGCCCACCTGCGCCACGGCTGAAATATACCAGAAGGTCAGCAACCTGGGTTAGGCGGCCGGGCGATCGGGTGAGCAAGGGGCGGCGATAGATTGGCCATCAGCATAACTTCGGTAGAAAGGGAGAGGTCCAGGGCAACGCTTCTTTCTCCAGTCGAATTCAAGCTACAGACTGACGAAGTGAGCCTGGATGAAGCGGTGAAGGTATCTGTAAGGGCAAAGCTGGAAGGGGGGCTCGTGGATGCGTTCAGAAGGGCGACGTGGCAGGAGGCCTACGCGGCTCACGACATACTCCTCAGGCTGCAGTTTGGAATGAGCATCAGGTCGGGCGGCCAGCTGTTCGGAAAGACCATTGTTTCAGCAAAATGGGTCAAGAAGGGGATACTGTTCTGGACAAGGGATGCCAACCTGACCGACAACGTAACAAACATGATATGGGCTATGGCGGCCGATGAGAACGGCTACAACCATTTCTTCGAAGACGAACAGGGCGTAAGGGATTTCCTGTTCACGTTCACCAGGGAACTCAGCTTCCTGCCGGTGAGCCTTGGAAGGGGCGAGCACAGGCTGCACGCGGAGGTCTTCGTAAAGTGGTGGCGCCATACCTATATCGAAAGGGGACAGGTCGCTGCAAGGTCGCCCTCCATAAGCTTAAAGGTTAGATAGGCATACGTGATAGGCGCAATGGCAAAGTTTGATGGAGTAATAGGTCAGGAGCTTCTGACCGTGGAGGAAAAGGAGGGCGAAGTGGTCTTCATATTCAGGGATAATAGGTATATATTTGTAAGGCTGGTCGACGGCAAGCTCACGACCGAAAGCGTGCCCGAATAGCGCTTAAGGGATAAAATGGCCGGTTCCATAGCGAATGAGATGGCCGCCCTTCTCCATTCCGATGAGAGCTTGATCAATGCGTACATCGTCCTTCTCCTGGCGGGCTTCAATGAGCAACGGGGAGAGGTCGTCAAGGGAGGTAAGGGCGTAAAAACCGGCCTTGAAGGTGGGCTGCTGGAGAGGGCCGTTGAAAATGGCCTGGCGATAAGCACCAGCTCAGGCTATGTACCGCTCCACCCGCGGATGGCTATGAGCAACCTCTACAGGTTGAGCTGCATAAACGATCCGGCCGTCAGGAAGAACCGTCCAAGGGTGGATGCCCTTGTAGCGAGGCTCATCAGGCTTTGGGACGGCTGAGCTTTTTCAGCTAAGGGCTGGAGAATGCCTCCCTGTAATGTCCACCTGGTGCACCGAGGCGGGACGCCCTCTCGTGTTTCCTTAAAAACGCACGACTTTAAAAACGCACGAAACCGATAAATAAAGCTGGCATGTGGGTCAACATATGGACCTCGGGGAGAAGGCTATAAAATCGCTAGTATACCTGGGCCTTTCAGAATACGAAATCAAAGTATATTCAGCGCTGCTTCAGGGCGGCCCCCTGACGGCTTCCGAATTAAGCAAAAGTTCAGGGGTTCCCTATTCGAAGATATACGATATACTGAATTCCCTGGAGGAAAAGGGGTGGATAGACGATGATAAGGAGAGGCCGAGCAAGTACTTCCCATGTGATCCCGAAGCTGCGCTCAACACCAGCAAGGCCAGGATAGATAAGACATTCGAAATATCAAAGCAGAGCGTCCTGGACGAAATAAAGCCGATATATGACAAGGTGGAAACGCGAGAAAGGCCGGAGATATGGGTGGTGAGGGGGGAGAAGGCGGTGCTCGAGAAGACGCTCGAAATAATCCAGAACGCGTCGTCCGAGCTCAAGCTGGCCATCCCGGCCCTGGTGGCTGGGCAGTATGGCGTGGAGGAGCTGCTCCCCCTTATCAAGCCCATCAAGTGCTACTTCCTGGTGAGCGATAACGGTCTCGCTGGGCTGATCAAGAGCTCGATGCCGAGCGCTGAAGTAAAGATAAGGGATGGGATGTTCGGAGGGGGGGTGATCGGGGACCTGAAACGGGTTCTCCTACTGCTGGGGAGGGGCGACAGCGGTTCCCCATATCTGGCCATATCGGCTGAGCACCCCGGACTGGCCATATTTGCGGACAGCTACTTCAAATACCTGTGGGAAAGCTCCAGCTATTATAGCACAACGGCGTCAGGCCGCTGAGTGCGCCTGCCTGGCCTTTCATGGGTGGCGGGTGGCGTTCAGCAGCTTAATGAGTGCTGGATTTCACTAGCTATCAATAAGTGAAAAACCGGGGCTTGGGCAACCATTTGGCCCTTGGAGCCGGGGGGAACGAAAACAATGTACGATATGCTAATATAGCCACCGATGGGTCATCGATCATCATGACGCAGGAACAGTGCAAACACGACGTGAGGTACGCCGGCGTTCTAAACCTCCTGCACGGCTTTGGGATTTTGGGGGCTGTGGACGTGTGGGAGTGTGCCAAATGTGGCCAGATATGGTGCGACGAAAAGAGGCTCGGGGTACAGGATCTGCCCCCCCATGTTGGATTTCCTCCCAATGAGCCCGATAGTGAATGGGCCATACTTGTGTGCAGGGACGGCGAGAAACTGGAATGGCACCTGCTGCAGGTTAAAAAGGGGGCAAAGCTGGAGCACAACTGCGAGGTCTTCAATACGACCTGCAACATCGAGATGGTAGACGGCAAGGCCGTATGCGACCTTCATAAGGAGGGGCACACGTTCTTTTCAGTGAAGGACAACATAAACAGGAGCATCAAGGTTTGAATGACCGGCATGACATGGTGGTGAGCTATATGATGAAAATCACCGTTTCCAGCGCGCAAATGGGGGCCGTAGCCGGATTTATCAAGGGGCATATAGATATCGACGGGCTCACGGTCAACTTCGTGGGAACCGCCTATGGCCGGTTCAGCGGGCACAACATATCCGTAAGGTTTTCTCCTGCAGCAAAGAAGAAGATGGTTCAAAGGGGGCTTGATCCGGAACAGGTAGCGTTAGACGCCCAGCAGGCGCTGATCACCGGTTCCTTTGAGCTGACGGACAATTCGGCGGCTTCGGAATAGGCATGCGCCGGTGGTTGCACTGGCGCTATGTGGCGCTAAGTTACAGCATCAGGCCCACACGTTCATGTTGAATATATCCCCTATATCCTTGCCCTCAAGGAGGCGCACCAGCGCCAGGCCCTGTGGATATGAAAGGATGGGCTTTTCGAAGCCCCTGTCTGCCATAGGTATCCTCGGACAGCCCAGCTCGATGAACGCGTCATAATCCCTTATCAGGTTGATCCTTGCCGGGGATATATCACGGAGGGCCATGAGGGTCGCTACCTTGCCAAGCTGAGAAAGCCTGGTTCTGAACCACTCGCCCTTCGCCCGGAAGGACTGTCCTTCCCTTAAGCCTACTATTATCCCGAATTTATCTCCACCCTTGGCCTTGTAGATCCCAAGCACCGCCTTCTTGTACATCTTGTCGCCCTCCTCCTTGACGTCCGTCACCTCCCCAAAATGTGGATCCACGAGGTAGGTGGGTTTCAGCGTCGAAAGGTATATGCCGGCGGCATGAAACATGCTCTGGCCTATAAAGAGGAAGGCCTCTGCATTCGAATTCCTCGGCGCGTAATAGTTGCAGCCAAACACCTGGCCCTCGAACAGCGACGGAAACGGCTTTGACTTGACTACCTCAAACCCAGCGGCCGTCAGGATGGCCTCGGCCCTGGCCATGGCGCCCCCGTAATTGCTCGTGGTTATCAGGCCGATCCTTGTGTATCCATGCGAACGCAATACCTCCCCGGCGGTGGCCATTGCAGCTTCCACATCAACGTCGTACTCAGCCCTGATCAGGAAGGTCTTGCTTCCCATCTTCGGTATATCCGTAGAATGGCCGATGTTGAACACCGCATCAAGGTTCAGCCTGTCTGCCTCGGCGTTCTGGAGGTCGCACGTGCCATATGTAGCCTCCAGGAACACGAAGACGCTTATGCCGGGATACCTGTTCTCTATTTCCCTCGCCAGCTCCGGCAGCTTGTAGAGTATACCGTCAGGTGCGGACAGGCCAACGGAACGAAATCCGTTTTTCTCGATCAGCGAAAATATCAGCTCCTTATCTATTCTGATCAAATTGTTTATGACTTTCCAAGTTCTCCATTAATATGTGTATCTGGATTTACACGGGTATATTCATGCCGCTGCACCCCTACCTATCCGCGCGGTTGGCCAACCATCCTTCCTCCACCGCTGGCCTCTGTGTATCGATACCCTCCACCCATTCCTTGTTGCGGATGCTGGCAAGGACTCGCGGTCCATTGCCGGCCGGCCCGTGCCGGCCATCAAGTTATGCTGATCAGAGCTAAATTGGAGGCCATGGAGCCCTTATGAAGATCGCGCAGGGTGCAAATTCTGCAGGCCCCCGCGGCGGGCGGCCCAAATGGAACTGAACGGCATGGAACGTGTTAGGGAATAGCCTCCAGTGCCCCAAAGTATTTTAGCCAAGCGCTGCATAAAGGTAGCGTTGAGTGGACTTTCAGTTTTATTCGCGTCAAAGACCATCAGGGTCTTCGTATTCGGCACGGTCACGGTCCTCACTCCGGTCTACCTGTCCCTAATGGGCTATTCTTCGCTCTACGTTGGCCTGGCACTGATGGTGATAGTCATCGGGAACGCGCTTTCAAATACCTTCCTGACGTGGTACGGTAATGCCTTCGGTCGGAAGAGGACGCTGCTCCTTTTCAGCTCCTTGATGGCCATATCCGGTGGCATACTGTTCATTTCAAGGTCATTTCCGCTTATCATCGTGGCGCTTTTGATAGGCAACATAAGCACGACAGGGACAGAAGCCGGCCCATTTCAGTCGATCGAATCTGGCGTGCTCCCGAAGCTGACCTCGGACGCGGGCAGGGGGCGAGCGTTTGGAATGTACAACATGCTGGGCTACTCCGCCTCGGCCATCGGGGCGCTGGCCGCTACGATCCCTTCATTCTTTGGAGGGGCCATGCCGGTCTTCAGATACCTATACCTGATCTATGGCTTTGTGGGCATATCACTCTTCCTGCTGTACAGGAGGCTGCCCGAAATTGAGGCCGTGAAAAGGGGGGTCGGCTTCCGAAATATATCAACGAAGGCAAGGCGGGAGATCAAGAAGCTTTCGGCATTGTTCTCAATGGACGCGCTGGGTGGAGGCTTCGTAACGCAATCGCTCATAACCTACTGGTTCTTCCTTGTCTATCACGTATCGCTTCAGGGCCTGGGTTTAATATTCTTCTTCGTGAACGTAATCACCGCCCTTTCAATTTACGGGGCTTCATTGATGGCCGAAAGGCTTGGCAATCTTCGCACCATGGTCTACACCCATCTCCTTTCAAACGTCTTCCTCATCCTGATACCGATTTCAGGCTCGCTGGAGCTGGGGCTGATGTTCCTCTTCCTGAGGCAGAGCGTGTCCCAGATGGACGTTCCCACCAGACAGGCGTTCATGGCCCAGATATTTGATGACGACGATAGGGTTTCGGCAAACGCAATAACCAATACCTTCAGAAGCGCCAGCGCGATCATCGGAGCTCCCATAGCCGGTCTCGCCCTGGCCCAGGCCCTTTTCTCCCTTCCCTTTCTAGTGGGAGGGTCATCGAAGGTGGCCTACGACCTCTCCATATTTGCGGCATACAGGAAGAAGGTCAAGTGATGGCTTGCCTGGCTCAAAGGCAGCTGGGCTTCGAGCCCCATATGGCCGTCCCATAAATCAGATGAGGTCAGGAGACCGGCGAGCCCGTAGCAATATCCTTATCAGGCCTGAGAAGCGACAGCTCCTTTCCATCAAAGGCAGCCAGTACCATCACCTCAGATTTCAGGCCCATCATCTCCTTGGGCTTGAGGTTTGTCACCACGATCACCAGCTTTCCCACAAGGGAAGGCACATCATAGTATTTGATTATCCCGGCTATGGCCTGTTTAGTTTCAGCACCTATCTCTATTGACAGCTTGATAAGCTTGGATGAACCCTCTACCTTTGTGGCCTCCAGGATCCGCCCCACCCTTATGTCCAGCTTCTTAAAATCTTCGAATTCGACGGTGCTCATGGTTTTTGTCCCATAATGCCTCCTTTTAACCTTTGAGCTTTGGAACTGGCTTCATGGCAAAAGGAAGGGCCGGAATACGACTCAGATTAATGCCTTCAAATCATCAGTATCATATTAACTCTGAATCATCACCGTCGTACCGCCTTCCCGACCGGGCGTAGCTTTCGCTTTGCCCGGCCGTATGTGAGCGGTGACCCCACCTTATAAAAAAAGCGGCTTGCGCCGACTGGCCATGTTAAAAGCTCCGAACCAGGTGGAAGTGTTGTGAGCCGGCGTCCGGCCAGCAAGGGCCACCATGAGTTAGAGGATATCACTTAGCGCCGCTTTTATAGTCCATGGCCAGCTTCCTGTAATCCCGGTGCCCGCATCTGGTGCACTTGACGAAGGACCTGCCGGTTGGGACGACTTCGCCTCCACATTTGCTGCAGGAGGTGAATATAACGCCCAGCTCTGGCTCATCTATTCTCACGAATAGCATAGCGTTCCTGATCAGCTTAACCTTTGCCCTGATGATGTCCCCTTCCCTTCCGGCAGGGGCATCCCTTACACTGCCTTTCATGTACAATACTGCGGTCTGTTTTACCCCCACGTTCCGGCCATCCAGCTGGTTAATGCGTATGTACACAAAGGGCTTCTGGACCTGGTCTATCGTCCCCACTATCTCATCATCTGGCTTCGGGAATGGCTTCTTCAACCCGATGGATGTCAGGGACCTGTCCTTCCTGTTGATCCTGATATTTGCGACCTTTGTAGAATAGATTTCACCGTCGAGCACATATACGTCCCCCCTGGCGTCATATTCCTCAATGACGGCCAATCCTTCCCCCGGTACGGCCCTGTTGTTCATTTCTGGTCAGACGGTTTACGCGCTTTAGCCTTTGGTTTAGCCCTGGACCTGGGTGCGGTGGCAGATTTTTCATCTTCCGCA
>JAJZYL010000046.1 GCA_021798095.1 archaeon
GATTAGCACAGATAGATACATTGAGATAGTTTTTAAAGTGTCACTTGATAAGTATTATGCGTAGGCCAACTACGCTTCACTTTCATACAGTCTCTGATATTTGCTCCATATGTATATAGATTATGGAAAGATATATATTTATGCATTAATTTATTAAATGCAATGAGCGAAAGATCTATCCAGCTGGTTGGTAAATCCACCTATATCGTCTCCTTACCGAAGGAGTGGGTTCGGGAACGCGGTTTGGGCCAAAAATCTAAGGTTATATTGACACGTATGTCGAACGGGACGCTTGCCATAATTTCTGGAGCATCAGACATCAAGAGGGCGACCCTACCTGTAAATCAGGACCCGGACCTTGCGGTCAAGCTACTGATCGCAGCGTACCTTGACGGTTATGATTCTGTTACGTTCACATCCGACAAAGCGGAGATAGCCGAATCCGTAAGATCAGCCCTGCGGCGGGCTATGAGCCGGCTTGTGGGCTTTGAAATACTCCATCAGACACCTACCGAGTTGGAAATCGAGCTCGCAGCTGAGCCAAAGATGCTAGCCACAGAAAGCGGCCTTACAAGGATGAGCTTGCTGGTTGAATCTGCAGTGAACCTTGGACTTGGTTCATCCAGCGAGGCGGTATCCGAGGACCTAGATGAGGTGGATGAGGATTCGGACAAGTTGAATTTCATGTATATAAGGCGACTCAGGCAGAGCCTTACAAATCCCTCACCTTCTGCGTCCATCAACCTTGATCCATTGTCGATCTTTGATATTTTGATGACCTTTAGGACGCTTGAAAGATGCGTAGATCACTCCGTAGCGCTCTCAAAGGCATGGTTGGAGAATAGAAATACTATAGACGATGATACGAAGGAGAAGATAGGAAAACTTGCATATGCAACGGTTGAAATGCTCAAGGCCGCTGTGGATGCATTTATAAAAAAGGATGTAACAAAATGTACGGAGATATCAAAGAGACGTTCGGCAATGAGGAGCGGTGAATTTGCTGAAGTACGGAGGATACAGGGTGTCGATCCTCTTCTGACATACCATATATCCAGGATTGTGGACTATTCGGCGGATATTGCAGAGACGGTTCTTAACGAGGGGTATGGCTTCATTAGATAGCACGGCCAGTCGTCCTGAACAATTCCTTTGCCTTGAGTGGGGCTCATTAGCTAATATGAAGGTTACGTTTTGAACATTTAATCATTATCGTACCTACGTGAAGCTCCTGTGAAGCTACGCTATAACCATAGCCATTCAGGATGGCCTTGATAAATTCAAAGCTACACTCGGTGGTTTCAATCATCCGGCCAGCTCCGATGATATTCACTTCTAGAGAGTTTCCGTCGGTCCTTCGTATGTCTATCTTCTTAGTTGGAATGATCTCCGCAAAGTGTATTGCAAGGTCCCCAAGCTGTTCGATATCCGGGGCTACCATTTTCATAAGGCCAACAAGGTCCTCTCCCAGTTTGGCGAACATGTTCAGTAAATTTGCCTTTTCCGTAGCATAGAGCTTCGATATCAATTCTTCTACAAAGTCAGCTGGCAGAGTGATAATTTCTACCTGCTTTAGAATAGAGAATACACGCCACTCCCCCAAAACGTCCTGGGCGGTTCCACCTTCGGCCGATATCTTGGATGCCGTCTCCATCCATTCATTTGCAAACGCGTAAAGCGTCTTTCCCTTATGTTCAGCCTGAGTGGAGAATTCGTCGGCGATCCCCCTGTCAACTGATAAGCTAGCTCGCATTGTACACGGTTTTTGCAGGTGTTCGATATAAATATTTCTTGGACTTCAGGTTTATAATGCTATTCCTCCGTAGCGTCATACATCCGTCCAATTCCTGTTTATGTAGCACAGGAATTGACCAGGACCTGGCAGTTGATACTGTAGATTGTGCAAACCTGCACCATTATCAGGACAATTGCAAACATATCAAGGCAGAGGTTTATAGGCAAAACATATCAAATATTGCATTATTGAGGTGTTATTAGTTATGGAATTTAAAATGGAAGTTGATAAGGGTGAAAGGTGCTGTCGGCCATAGAAAATAGGGATAAGCTACAGCAGGCCCTGGGCCGTATATTTAAGAGCGTCCTCAAGCCTGAGCGTGTAAAAGCTGTAAAGATTACAAGTGTAAGGGGGAACGTCGTGTCAGGATTTCTGCTGACCCATTGTCCTGTTGGTGATCGGGATAATTGGAAGGATTTTGAAGCGCATATACCTAATAATGAAGTTGATCCAGCAGTTTATATGATAGTAGATGGAAGAAGGTTTAAATCAACCTTGCTGGATAAAGGAAAATATGAATTTAATTCAAAAACATTTACAAGCCAAAATGGAAATCAGGCTGGCTTGGCCAGCTGAGTTGTAGTAGCTTCTAGTCAGTTTTGTTAGTGCTCGCGCTTATAAACGATGGGGGAGCGTTAGCCGGTAAGCTAGTTTTTTAACCAGCTTTTAACACAGATTCATAATTTTCAGACAGTTTAGGCAATTGCCTAGCCTTTGAACAAGCGTCCTGCCTTCTTTGGCGATTTGTGGTGAAGACCGTCGTCAAAGGATCATAAATATTGTGAAGAACCAAAGATATGTTCATCTGTAGAAATTCCTATATCGGTTCTTTCTCCCCAATGCATCCAATTAATGTTATATCTTCAGGTTGTTTCGATATATTGGCGAGCTCTACTTACCCATATAGCTAGTGGCCTGTATAGAGCATGCGCGAACTTTGTAAATGGTGCCACCACGAAAAGATCGAAGACAACAATAAGATGGACCGTTAGAAGGGCGTATGTCAGCAGCGGCGAATTGACATAATATGCGATCTCGAGAGAATAACCGGTCAGACCGGCCAAGAGCAGTAAAACCAGGAATGCCCAGTCGGTGAAATATGTATGTGATGAGTAGATTTCGGATTTATTGACCCTGTTGATGATCGCCCTCGTGGCACCGTATACCAGCAGCAATCCGCTTAGAGTCCCCAGCAGCCTTATGGGTTCGGTCACCGGTATGTAAAGCCCATTAGTGAGTGGAACGCTTATAGCGCTGGGTATGAGGAATCCTAGGGACGTAGTAATAAGAAGGCCTATGAACCCCCAGAATATAGTCATATGAGTAAACCACTCAGAATTTAAGCGTTCCCTCCAGCCCTTGCTGTTTTCGTTACACTGATCAAGCCTTTTCTGTATGAAGACCTCTTTGAATAACGTCTTGGTAAATTCCTGTAACCACTTGATACCATTAGCGGAATGGCCTTCCCCTTGAAAACCTGACATCCCCCTTGTAGTCATATAGTACATCTTTCCGAGGCCATATAACATGACCCCTAATATTATTA
Organism: archaeon; assembly: GCA_021798095.1. Classification (GTDB taxonomy): domain Archaea; phylum Thermoproteota; class Nitrososphaeria; order Conexivisphaerales; family UBA164; genus JAJZYL01. The sequence continues at coordinate 3,342 of JAJZYL010000046.1, forward strand.
CGCCAAGGGTGATCCCAATATAATCGATATAGTGTTCCGGGAAGAATGTGAACATCAGCACAGAGCTTGAATTTATGGGCCCATGTAAGCCCAGCATCAGCACTAACGGGATGAGCGATATAAGGATCATTGAGATCCACGCAAAGGCGCGGGACCTGTATATCATCCTTGAAAAGGAAGAGAATCCTGGTGGAGCATACTGAGAAATGGCGTACCTTCTTAGCGCCATCATCGTCTCAGCGGGAGCGGCCTCTCTCGGGCAGGATTTCGAACATTCACCGCAATAGTTACACAGCCAGAGGTCAGGGCTTTCTAACACCTTATCCTTAAGGCCCAGCTGAGTGTACGTTATCATCTTCCGGGGGAAGCTGGAGGCACCGCTCGAAAGCGGACATACGGCGGTGCAGGTGCCGCAGTTAAAACACGCTTCTACGTTTATGCCTCCTAGCGCCTTAACCTCGTCTACAAAGCCCGGGTCCGATTTTATTGGTTTATCCGCCATCACAATCACTTCTTATTACTCAATTGATACCTGTAGTAGCCATCCTCTGTTTTTCCAGAGACGGAAACCAGCCCTCTCTTATAGTAGGTCATCGTATACCAGAGGATCGTCCTTGAATCGAGGCCTGTAACGCTGGCAAGCTCGGGGACGGTCTTAGGACCGGCCTTCAGTGCTGCATTGATCTTAGAACTTATTTCAAGCTGGGACCTCCTCAGGTTAAGCAGCGCCTCCGAGGCCTTGGCGCCGGTGCTATCTCGGAAGAGCTTGCTTGTATAGACCTTCTTCTGCGTAGTCATCTTGCCAACTCCTCTATCATGGATTTTATCTCCATGTTGGTGTAACCCTTAAGCTGTATGGCCCCAGTAGGGCATACGGCCACGCATGCCCCGCAACCCTTGCACTTCGCACTGGTCACCCGGGCCTTCTTCCCAAGCTCCTCAACGAGCTCGATAGCCCCATACGGGCATTCCTTTATGCATTCCTGATGTGCCTCACAGGCTTGGGGGTTGACGAAGGCGACGAATGGGTCGAGCTCCAGTTCATTCTTCAGCACGAAGGAAGCGGCCTTGGCGGCCGCGGCTGAGGCTGATGACAGCGTTTCCCTGACGTCCCTGGGCGCCTGCGCGGTACCTGATATAAGCACCCCTGTTATGTTAGTTTCAACCGGCCTTAGCTTCGGGTGGATCTCCTTGTAAAACCCATCGCTGCCTGCCGGCAGCGATAACGTCCTGTTCAACTCTTCATTCTGGCGGGGTTCCATCCCTGTAACAAGCACCACCAGGTCTACAAGTATGTCTACGGGCTGGTTTTCAATGAGCGAGCTCCAGAATGTAACCCTGCATCTATCTCCATCTTCAGCTACCAGCGGAGGGTGATCTTCGTCAAACCTTATGAAGATAGAGCCGCCCTTTGCGGCGTCTTCGTACATGAGCTCGTTCCTTCCGTAAGTCCTCATATCACGGTATAGGTGGTATATCTTTACGTTATTGAACCTCCTGTGGATGGTCAGGGCTTGGCTGGTGGCCGCGTTGCAGCAATATCTTGAGCAGTACAGGTTGGCATGGCCACCATCCTCGGGAGGTTTCTGCCTGCTGCCGACGCAGTAAATGAAGGCCATCTCCCTGATCCTCCTACCTTCATATATTAACTCCTTAGAGCCATCTCCCAGCGCCTTTACCAGGTCCGGCAGGGTTACTACCCCCTTTACCGTCCCGTAGCCGTACTCCCCTTTAGGCGGCCTATAGGTGTCGAACCCTGTGGCTACTATTATGCTCCCCACGTGTAACGTTATCTCCGAATACTCCGAGCCTGGTTGTCGATGGGTCACCTTGACTTTGACCTCGAACTTTCCCAAGTACCCAGAATATGACATGACGGTTGCGTTGGTGTATATGGCCACATTATCCCTGCCCTTCAACTCATCGACTAGTCCCTTGACTATCTCGGGCCCTGAGGTGTAGTAGGGGTAAATCTCCCCAAGCTCAGCCACGTGCCCCCCCAGCGCCGGCGATCTCTCTACGAGCATGACGTTAACGCCCATCCTAGATAGGTCTATGGCAGCCCTCAGGCCGGCTATTCCACCACCTATTATCAGGACCGAGTGGGTGGTTTCACTCTTTATCTTCTCGAGGGGTTCAGCGGACTTGACATATGCTATGGCAGCCCTCACGTGAGCTAGCGCCTTTGAGGTGGCGCCCTCCATATCACCCTCGTGTGCCCAGGATGATTGTTCCCTTATGTCCGCATGATAGAGCATATACGGGTTCAGGTCCGCACGCTTGGCCATGTTCCTGAAGGTGGCTTCGTGGAGCTTGGGTGAGCAGGCTGCAACGACCACTCTGTCCAGCTTCTGAGCCTTTATGTCTTCTATCATTTCGCTCTGTGAGGCGTCGGCGCAGTCGAACATCAGGTCCTTGACGATGATCGCGTTGGGCTCTCCCTTCTTGATCTCCTCGACTACCTTCTTTACGTCCACATAATCTGATATGTTTCCACCACAATGGCAGACGTAGACCCCTATTCTCTCCTTCTTCCCTTCAGTCAATTTAAATTCCTGCCGGCACTTCATGTGCCGTAATCGACGCGCTCGCCCCCCTTATGTATGCGGCGCACTGGGAGGCTGCAGCGCCTGCCTCAAGCACTGAATCCGGAATGTCCTTGGGCCCGGTTGCGCACCCTGCCGCAAAGACGCCATCTATGTTGGTTTGAACTGAGCTCCTTGTTTCGTTCATTATCCTTATCCAGCCTATTTCGTCTAGATCGAGCTTGACGTTCTTGAACAGGCCGGCTACTTCCGTGTTTGGGAGAAGGCCCACCGAAAGTACCATCAGATCGTGATCGGCTTTCCTCATTCCGCCCGACCCCTCAGTATCTTCGTAGTAGACCGTCAGGTTGGAGTCCGGTTTCTGTTCTATCTTGCCGACCTTTCCCCTTACAAATTTGACACCCATATCCCGACTCTGCCTGTAGAATTCTTCGAATCCCTTCCCATAGGCCCTTATATCCATATAATAGAGCGTTATATCCGCTGTGGGGAGGGATCCCATTATCAGCTGTGCTTGTTTCATGGAATACATGCAGCAAACCTGGGAACACCTTGGGTTTCCCACCGTTCTGTCCCTGGAACCTGTGCAGAGCACGTACCCCACGTTCTGGGGTTCCTTGCCGTCCGATGGTCGTATGACCGCGTTGTATGGTCTGGTGGGCGCAACCACCCTGTCCATCTGCATGGAGGTCAGGACGTTCGGATATTCGCCGTAATGGTAATCCTTCTTTTTTTCCGCCTGAAATAGCTTAAATCCTACAGCCAGTATTATGGCCTTCACCCTGAGCGTATGGGCCTTAGGCACCTGAAGGAAGTTTATGGCGTCGGCCGGACAGACCCTTTCACATTGCATGCAATATATGCAGTTGTCAAGGTCCAGGACCGCGTTCTTCGGAACGGCGGTATCGAAGGGTATGTATATGGCCTTCCTCCCCCTTAGCCCGAAATCAAATTCATTGGGGACGATTATAGGGCAGGCATCTTCGCACTCCCCACAACTGGTGCAGAGCGAAGCATCAACATACCTGGGCTTTTCAGTGACCCTTGCCACGAACCCTGAGTCAACCCTTTCTATTCCAGCTACCTCGGAATAGGTCAGGAGCCTTATATTAGGATGGTGGGAAACCGTAGAGGTCTTGGTGCCGGAGATGCAGCTGGCGCAGTCCAGCGTGGGAAAGACCTTGCTCAGGAGCAGCATCTTGCCGCCTATAGTGGGCTCCTTCTCTACGAGCGCCACCTTAAAGCCCATATCGCCAAGGTCGATGGCGGCCTCCATCCCTGCGATGCCGCCCCCTATTACAAGGACGTCATATGCCTCTTCAGGAAGCTCGGTCATGTCCTTCACTCCTAACCGGGCCCAGTCCCTTTGTTATATCGTACAAGCTCTTTACGCCCTTTGCAAATGCGTCGGAGCACACGGAACAGATGCCCGCCATCCTAAGCCTAGATTGGTCTATTCCATTCTCCTTCATCATCTCACTGGCCCGCTGTACGTTCCTTGCGGTCCTGACACTACAGTCGCTCAGGTAAGGGCAGTCGCCGCCGTCTGCAGCTATGAACACGGCATCGAAACCGCTTTCGAAGGCATGAATTATGAACTCCGGTCTGATCATAGATGAACAGGGAACGCGGAGAATCCTGCTGGACGAGGGGTAGTTTATATGGGACATCCCAGCCTGGTCGATTCCAGGGTCAGATATTATATTGGTGGAAAATACCAGTATTTTAGGTTCAAATGCATGGGTTGACATATTGTACCATAAATTTAGGGATGGCTACTTAAGGCGCTTAACAAATATTCTATCGTAGCCAGGTTCAGATACCACGCCCAGATACTTGTGACCGACCTTGTTGGCCCATACAGGTATATCAGCCTTTGTGCCTTCATCTGAAGACCTAGTTTCAAGTACACCCCCAATGGGCACCGCCGTTATGGCCTTTTTTGTCTCCAGAAGGGGGCCGGGGCACGATGTACCTCTTGCATCTATCACCTTATCAACCTTGATCGTTTTAAGATCAATAGAGCTCATTTAACTCCCTCTCCTAGATGAACAGTGTTATGGCCGCGCCATCGGCCTGGTCTATATATGATCCGACTCCAACTATATCATCGACTATGCCGTCAAGGTCTTCTTTCTTGACGTTCATAACATCTGCCGCTAGGGAGCAAGCATGTATTCTGACCTTGCCGTTTGTCTTTGCCTTTTTCAGGGTTTCATACCAGCTTGGTACGTTCTTAGCCTTAAATAGTTGCATCATAGGTCCTGCCATCTCCTCGAAATCCTTGCTGAACCTGGTGTTGCTGGCCACCATATCCTTTTTTAGCGCGTTCAAGCCCCAGAACGTTACGAAGAAGTCCACCTCCATATCCATTGATATTGCGCCCGTTGCCAGGATGCTGGCCGCCATCAACTTATCTATGGTGCCTGAAAACAGGACTATCGACATTCTTTTCGCCATATTTATTTCACTGTACTTGTTGCCGCGGTCAATCTTAAAAAGTATCGCCTACAGTTGTTAGCAAATCTGTTCTATTGCAGACAATCCATGGTACAGGCGAATGAACATGGTGGATATATCGAGGTAAGCACTACGTGTTGACACGATAATGGTGTCTTTACGATTATTTAAGCAGAAAGCCTACGGCTTAAGCCGTAGGATGAATGCGAAACCCATATAATATATCGCAATGGCATTAAGATTCAGGCACGAAACTACTCCTGTGGAAACATGAGAAAGTCGTGCATGAAAATCCCCATGCAGTGATTGGTCCGAAAGGACTTCACCATGAGGTTGGAAATG
>JAJZYL010000047.1 GCA_021798095.1 archaeon
CACGCAGATGCCACTACAGTGTTGCCATTTATGGTTCATGCAGCGTTATTTGGATGATGGGATAAGCCACTGCACAGCTGCTAGGAGCGAATTATTGAAGTGACACACTAGCCGCTGACGACAAAGTTAAATAGGATATTCAGGGTACCTATGAACGTGGTTTAGATGGAGTACGTATATGCGGCCCTTTTCTTGCACAGTGCAGGAATAGATGTTACAGAGGAAAATTTGAAGAAGGTCTCGGAGTCAGTAGGATTAAAATCGGACGAAATTAAGATAAAGGCTCTTGTAGCCTCTTTAAAGGAGATAAACATCGATGAAGCAATAAAGAGTCAGGCGATCGCCGTTCAACAGGCAGCGCCTCCGGTTGCTGCTCAAGCCGCCGCAAAGGAGAAACCAAAAGAGAAGGAAGAAAAGAAGACCGGCGAAGCGCTCGAGGGCCTTTCAGCGTTATTTGGATAATAAAGCCACCCCTCAGACGTTTAACTTTCATTTACCTTAATCTGAATTCAAGGTGTATTCCTTCATCTCCACCAGTTGTCAACTCGCCATCCAATAGCCCAACCTTATCTAATCTTAGATAAATTTTATTACCTTCCTTCCTGTTAAGAAATTCCTCCCTGTTCTTATAGAGCTCTTTACATATTCTCTGAAATAGCATCTCTGCTTCATCACCATTTAACGTAGCCCTTAAATCAATTATAGGATTATCAAAGTGACCAGTTAATTGAACTCTAGTAATTTTATCGGGGGGCACCAAACCCTTTAGAGCATCCAGTAAACGCGTCTCATCTTCTGTAGCGTGAACAAACATAGAAACCCTTACTGTAGCGATCAAAATACTGGCCTCGATAAATGGCGTCTGGCCCGAGGAGGAACGGTATACATCCCAATTTTTAAGGTTCTCCTGATAGGGACCTTTTGTACACTGGTAGATCTAAATTTGCATTTTGGGCATTGAAACCCCTTGTTAAAGCCTTCAGACTTCATAGTATGGCCGCATTCTGGGCATGGGGGATTGCTATAAGCCGCTGCCAACCTTATAACTTCGAACTTCTCTAAATTGATTGTAGGGGGGAAATCAGAAACCGGCTTATACGAACCATAAACATCAATCAGGTCGCCTGCTATTAGGGATTTCACAGACTCCCTAAAGGATTTAGTGGGTTCATATGCAGCTGCGCGTATGCTGTTTTCACCATCCCCGACCCAGATAAACACATGCCCCCCAACCTCCACCTTAGGAGGGGACACCACAAGGGCCCTGAGAACAACGGTCGTATATGGTTCGATCATCTTAATGTAATCGACCTTACTGATATGGGAATCAGTAGCCTGATTAGTTTTGAATATCCGATGCCCATCTACAACCTCATTTATATCCAATAGCTTAAATGCCTGTTCAAGGCAATTGGAATCTACTGACCTTATTCCAAGTAGGACAGGGCATGATGTATGTGGAGTTATCTTGATTTCTCCAGTCAGATCATCTAAATTGTCAAACGTACAGCCGTGTGTTAAAACGCTCATATTTTCCACACTTTGTGGACTAACCAAACGCTTCTTACCCCAATTTTCTGACCTTCTGTATGCTATTAGTTCAAAGGTATAACCAAATTTGAAGGAGTTACCAAGGGCAGCCAGCGCGCCTACGATACCCCTCCCACCGTTGAAACCCACAGATTCTAGCCTGTATTTCCTAAGTAGCACTCTGGTATGTTCCATGCTGACCATTTTCTTAACGGCCATCTCAGAGAAATTCTTTATTTCATCGGGCAAATCTAAAGTGTCGGAAAACACCACACCAGGGTCGGTGCCGGGTTGATCCATTTCAGAGAGTTCCTCCACCTTCTCCACAACCATTTCTTTTGCCCTCGCCTTAAGCTCTTCATCAATCTTGAAAAACGATGCTAATGCGGCATTACCGCGTGTTTTGAAAGGGCAAGTTGGATTCAGTCTTATCAAGCGCGGGTAGTCTATCAATGAGCCACCCATATCCACAACTTCATTGATGATTCTATGCATTACATATGTGGTACACATGCCACGGGGGGAATCGGTATCGTCTATTCCTATCCCGAGTATGCCTGTATCTCCTGGCTTAATCATGATCAGTACCAATCTAATACATCTAATAAATCTTGGTCTTGATAACAGGCCATAAACATGTGTTCTTGTGAATCAAAGGGCACATGAACGCCCACTAATCCCAGTTCAACACTAAAATCTGCGTACCATGCTTGTCGAAGCCTACACTTAATGTCGCCATAAAGCTTAAATAAACACCGCTCGAGTGCCTTTACTGTGTCAATTTTTTTAGGTGCTACCTATTTAATAACGCGCTCCCTTTTGATGGTGATTACCTATAATGGCTGAGAATAATGTAGATATCAGTAAGCACGTGCTAGTGCCGGAACACGAAGTGATTAACACTAGGGAAGCGAGCAAACTATTAGAAGAATACCATATAGAAGTTGAACAGTTGCCGCGCATAACCACTAATGACCCTATGGTTAAGGCGCTCAATGCCAAGGCTGGAGATATAATTAAAATAACCCGGGACAGTGAAACGGCCGGAGTCACGCTTTACTATAGATATGTGGTGGATGAGTAGAACATGCAACAAGATGGATGGTATATCATCGAAAATATAATCAAGACAGATGGTGTGGCCAAGCAACACCTGAATTCATATAACGAATTTATAAAATATGGTTTACAGAGCATAGTAGATGAAGTTTCAACAGTCGAGATAGAAACACCGATAAACAAATACCAAATAAAACTCGGGAGGATAGAGATAGACAAACCCAGGGTAGTGGAGCACGATGGCTCTGAAAATTATATTTACCCAAGAGAGGCTAGATTAAGAGACCTCACATACGCGGTGCCGCTCCGCCTAGAAATGCAGATCATCGATCCATCTAACACAACCTTCAGTCAATCTTTCAAGGTGCTCATAGGCAATTTACCTGTGATGGTGAAATCCGATATTTGCGTCCTTAATGGTTTAGGAGATAGGGAGTTGATCGACGCTGGGGAGGACCCACGCGATCCCGGAGGTTACTTTATAATAAATGGAAGCGAGCGGGTAATAGTGGGGCTTGAAGACCTTTCGCCTAATAAGATAATAGTAGAAAAGGAAAAGGCCGCTGGTGCAGCCCTTTATAGAGCCACGGTTCATTCATCCATAGTGGGTTTCCGTTCAAAGATTGAGGCCATCTATAAAACCGATGGGGCAATATACATCAAGATGCCGTCGTCACCTATAGATCTGCCGTTTGTAATACTCATGAAGGCATTGGGAGTGCAGAGCGATAGGGAGATCGCCGAACTCGTTTCTATGAAAGGTGTGATGCAGGAAGAGCTCATTCCATCATTTGAGAAAGCAGAGGAAGTAACCAACACAGACGACGCGATACTTTATATTGGAAACAGGGTAGCTCACGGAATGGTTGATGAGATTAGAATTAAAAGGGCCGAGCAGATGCTTGATGTATACCTCCTCCCTCATCTGGGAAGGGATAAATCGGGCAGGATGGATAAAGCAATATTCCTTGCTGAAATCATTAACAAGTTACTTGAGCTCAAACTGGGGTATCTAGAGCCAGATGATCGTGATCATTACGGAAACAAGATAATTAAATTCGCAGGCCAGCAACTAGCTGACATATTCAGGACATCATTTAGGAACTTCATTCGAGATATGAAGTATCAGCTAGATAGGATGGGCCAAAAGAGGGGGCCCAATATAATAACCGCCGTGGTCAGGCCAGGCATGGTTACCGACAAGATAACAAACGCTATAGCCACAGGCAACTGGGGAAGGGGCAGAGTCGGAATAACCCAATTGTTAGACCGTACGAACTACCTATCAACACTGAGCCACCTGAGGCGTATCCAGTCCCCTCTGAGCAGGAGCCAGCCAAATTTTGAGGCCAGAGACCTCCATGGTACACAGCTTGGGCGTATTTGCCCGACGGAGACCCCAGAGGGCAGCAATTGTGGGCTGGTTAAGAACTTAGCGTTATACGCTATAATTTCAGTTTCTACGCCCTTTGTAGAATTATTAAAGAAAGTGTATGATGCGGGATTGATTTCATTTGAAAAGGGCCTGAAGCTGGGTTACAGTAAGGTGTTCATAGACGGTAAGTTTGTAGGGTACGCCGAGGATCCATTTAAGACCGCCTCTACTATGAGGGCCATGAGGAGGAGGGGTGAAATACCGCCCGACGTGGGCATTTACACATATGAGCCGGAAAACAAGAACGCTGGGATCAGGCTTTTTATTAATGCCACTGCAGGCCGCGTTCTGCGGCCCTTAATAATAGTTGAAAACGGCGAGCCTAAGCTTACTTCTAGGCACATAGAAGGGATCCAGGCTGGCAGAATAAACTGGCGCGATCTGCTTGTGGAAGGGGTCGTGGAACTACTGGATGCCGACGAAGAGGAAAATACGCTTATAGCAGATGAAACCTCTGAAATCAGTAAGGCAACTACACATCAGGAGGTCTATTCTCCTGCAATGTTGGGCGTGACTGCATCGCTTATACCATATATAGAACACAATCAGTCGCCAAGAAATACATACGAGTCAGCAATGGCAAAACAGGCTCTAGGGCTGTCTAATTCAAACATAAACCAAACATTATATGTAAGGCAACACCTACTAGAATATCCACAGATTCCATTAGTGACTACAAAGGCCCACAAATTGCTTGCTATGGAGGACAAACCGATGGGCTTTAATGCTGTTGTGGCAGTCCTGAGTTATGAGGGATACAATATAGAAGATGCCCTTGTTATCAACAAGGGGAGCATAGAAAGAGGCATGGGCCGTTCATTCTTCTATAGGTTGTATGAATCAGAGTCCCAGCAGTATCTAGGAGGCCTTAAGGATAAATTTGAAATACCAAGCCCGGAGGGAAATATAAGAGGGTACAAGGGTGAAAAGTTTTACCGGCTACTAGAAAGCGATGGTATAATAAGCGCTGAAAACAATGTAAAAGGTGGAGATGTACTGATAGGAAAGCTGAGCCCACCCCGTTTCAGTGAAGAATATAAGGGGATAGAGACCCACGGCCTGTTTATGAGGGACACTTCTGTGGCAATGAGACCAAGTGAAACCGGTGTAGTCGACATGGTAGCCATGAGCCAGTCTCTGGATGGTAACAAGATGTACAAGGTGCGAGTGAGGGACCACAGGATACCCGAGCTTGGTGATAAATTTGCTTCAAGGCACGGACAAAAGGGGGTGATAGGCATGATAATGCCGTCGGAGGATATGCCTTTCACTGAAAGCGGTGTTATCCCTGATCTGATAATTAATCCGCACGCATTTCCGTCGAGGATGACGGTGGGGCAGTTCTTGGAGTCGCTAGCCGGAAAAGCCGCGGCCCTGAGGGGCAGGACCGTGGACGCTTCACCGTTTACCAGCGAGGACCCAAAATCGCTTGAGGAAACGCTCAGGAAGTATGGTTTGCTTCCCAGCGGGAGGGAAGTCATGTATGATGGAATAACGGGCCGGAGGTATCAGGTAGACGTTTACCTGGGAGTTGTCTACTATCAAAAGCTCCATCATATGGTAGCCGATAAGATACATGCTCGCGCCAGAGGGCAGGTACAGATGCTGACAAAGCAGCCTACCGAAGGAAGGGCCCGCGGAGGCGGCCTTAGGTTCGGTGAAATGGAAAGAGATTGCCTTGTGGCATACGGCGCATCAATGGTGTTAAAGGACAGGCTATTAGAGGAGTCGGACAAGACAACCATGTTAGTTTGTGAAAGATGCGGCCTCATAGCTTACTATAATACAAAGAGCAAGAAATATGAGTGCCCGATCTGTGGGGATGCAGCGAAGATAACGAAGGTGGTTGTTGCATACGCGTTCAAGCTCCTCCTGCAGGAAATAATGAGCTTAAACATAGCCCCTCGGCTTGAGCTGAGTGATCAGGTCTAGGTGATTATAATGATGATGAATGAAGAAGTTAATAAAAAGGTATCCGCAATACGGTTTTCAGTATTTTCTCCTTCTGATATAAGGAAGTACTCGGCCGTCGAAATAACGGTTCCAGAGACGTACGACGAAGACGGCATGCCAGTACAGGGGGGACTTATGGATAACAGGCTAGGAGTGCTTGAACCAGGTCAAAAGTGCGCCACCTGTGGTAACTTCGCTTCTTCTTGTCCAGGGCATTTCGGCCACATAGAGCTCGCTGAACCTGTGTTACACGTTGCATTTGTTAACGATATTCATAAGCTTCTTATATCGACTTGCAGGAATTGCGGCAGGCTCTTACTGCCCGATGAAGAAATCAAGAACTATCAAGAACAACTGTCCAAGAAGGGAGCGATAAATATCAAGGAAAGGGTAGCTAAGGAGGTCCTTGCAAAGGCTAGGAAGACCAAAATCTGCCCATTCTGTGGTACTAAGAAACTTGACATAGAATTTACCAAGCCGCATATGTTCCACGAGATAATTGAAGGCGGCGGAGCTCTTAGGCTCATGTCCGTAGCGATAAGGGAGAGGTTGGAGAGAATCACCGACTCCGATTATGAATTGCTAGGGTATGACCCTAAGGCGGCTAGACCAGAGTGGTTAGTGCTGCAGGTTTTACCTGTCCCTCCGGTGGTGGTAAGGCCCAGTATAATACTTGAAACCGGCGTAAGATCGGAGGATGATTTAACCCACAAGTTGGTTGACATTTTAAGGGTAAATCAGAGGGTTTCAGAATCGAAGGATTATGGTACACCACCCCTCATAGTTCAGGACCTGGTGGACCTGTTGCAGTATCACGTTACTACATATTTTGACAACGAGGTATCCGGTGTGCCTCAGGCGCACCACAGATCTGGGCGTCCATTGAGAACACTTGCTCAGAGGCTGAAGGGTAAGGAGGGAAGATTTAGGGGCAATCTTTCCGGAAAAAGGGTGGACTTTTCCAGCAGGACAGTGATTTCACCTGATCCGAACTTGGATATTTCAGAGGTTGGAATACCTGAGGAAGTAGCGAGGAAGTTGACAATAAGCGAGAAGGTTACGCCCTGGAACATAGAATTCCTCCGAGAACTGGTTAAAAGGGGGCCAGAAACCTATCCTGGGGCCAATTACATAATCAGGCCGGATGGCATCAAGATAAGGTTGGAGTATGCTGTGAACAGGGATGCTATGGCACAGGCGCTGGATATTTCTTATGTTGTCGAAAGACACCTCCTAAATGGCGATACCGTACTATTCAATAGACAGCCATCTTTACATAGGATGTCCATAATGGCGCACCGCGTAAGGGTCCTGCCATATAGAACCTTTAGGCTACATCCAGCGGTTTGTCCGCCGTATAATGCGGATTTTGATGGAGATGAAATGAATTTACACATACCACAGACTGAGGAAGCTCAGGCTGAGGCATCTACGTTCATGACGGTTCAAGATCAAATTATATCGCCAAGGTATGGGGGCCCGATCATCGGTGGTATCAGAGATTATATAACCGCCGCATATCTCTTGACAAGAGATGGGACGTACCTCACCAAAGAGGAGTTCTTGAACTACACATACATAGGGGGGTATCATGGCGAGCTACCCAAGCCAGCCGATGATAAGAATGGTTTGTACACAGGTAAACAGGTGATATCGCTGTTCCTGCCTAAAGGGTTCAACTTCGTTGGGAAGTCCAAGTGGTCCCGTGGCGCCAAGGACCCCGATGTGATAATCAATAACGGGGAACTCATCCACGGTGTTATTGATAAAGCCACTATTGGAGCTGAAGAGCCGAACAGCGTCCTGCAGAGGATCACCAAGGATTATGGTTCAGAAGAGGCTAGACACCTGCTGAATTCTCTGCTGAAGATATTTAAAGAATATATCAGCAGGTATGGGCTCTCCTATGGGTTCAATGAGCTTCAGATATCGCCTGAGGTCAAGGCCGACTTAAAACAAATAGTTGTAGACGCCTATAAGGAGGTTTCCATGTGGATAAAGAAGTACGAAGGTGGAAAACTTCCATTGGTCAAGGGGGTAAAGATGGAGGACATGCTGGAAAATTACATAATGAGTGAGCTTGGAAGGGCTAGGGATCGTGCAGGGAAGGCTGTGGAGAAGGTGCTGAGCGAAACCAATGCGGGAATTATAATGGCCAGAAGCGGCGCCAGGGGTAGTACCTTAAATCTCGGCCAGATGATGGCAATGCTAGGCCAACAAAGCGTCAGAGGAAAGAGGATTTCAAAGGGGTATTACAAGAGGGCCCTATCACATTTTAAACGCGGGGAACTATCACCAAGGTCATCAGGGTTCATAAGCAATAGCTTCAGGGATGGTCTCGAGCCTCTGGAATTCTTCTTTCATGCGATGGGAGGAAGGGAGGGATTGGTGGATACCGCCGTTAGAACTCAACAGAGCGGCTATCTACAGAGGAGGCTTATCAACGCCATGGAGCACCTAAAGGTCGAGTACGATTTAACAGTTAGGGACCCTGAAGGCGGAATAATACAATTTCTTTATGGGGAGGACGGCGTAGATCCATCCAAGAGCGATCATGGCAGGGCCGTGAACATAGAAAATCTGATCGAAATAGAGAGATACAATGCTAATAAGGACGGTAAAAGGGCCAGTAGGGACGATATCGAAAAGACGGTGGGAAGATACAGCTCAAAGCTTAATCCAAAA
>JAJZYL010000048.1 GCA_021798095.1 archaeon
AACTATTTTCATTCTTTAAATCTGCTCCTCTGCCATTGATATAAAGCTTTGTGCCATCCTGTAGAGGCCATATTTGAGGATGTGCGTAAAGGCCAGTCTAAATAATCGATGTAGTTTATGTGAAGTTCGATAAGGTTAAAAATTCAAGATGTATTAGATGCACAATGGCTTTTACGATGATCCTAGCTGAGAGTTCGCTGGAGCTAATCCCAGAAGAATTGGCCAGTGAGAAAGGTATAATTTCATACTGTAGGAGGGTTGGAAGGCCAATCTCTGGTTGTCTTCTTGATAGGTCATATCATCATCAGGCCATGTCTAAATTACCGCAGTCATACAAGAGGGGTAGGCCCGATATAGCGTATCATGTGATACTCGATACCGTTTATTCCCCATTGTTCATGGATGGATTGATGAATTTCTACATCCACACCTTTCAGGACAAGGTGATCGAGTTCGGCCCAGGCGTCCGGCCTCCCAGGGAATACAGCAGGTATGAAGGTCTAATGGTAGACCTATTCAGAAAGGGAAGCATCATCGAAGATGGTAAGATGTTGCTATCGATAAGGAACTGCGGAATGAAGGGGTTACTGAACAAAATCAAGCCAGCCTTGGTAATTGGCCTCAGCATACTGGGCGAGCCGAGCAGCGTAGAAAACGTCGCCAGAATTTGTGCAGCTACAGACTCAGCGGCCATAGTGATCGGCGGTTTCCCTCATGGCCATTTTTCACAAGGGCTTCAAGAAATGCTTGATCGAACCTTTTCCATAGCCAGCAAGGGGTTGGATGCTAGCCTAGTAAGTGCACGGGTTATATATGAAGTCGAAAGGTCGCTTGGCGTAACATAGGGGGCCATTGGTAGGGTAAAGCTCCTGTACGGCGTCCATAGATAACCTTTTTACGGTATAATGATAGCATGATGGACATGCCCGAGATCTGGTTACCTTATGGAGAAGTGGAAGTCGTGCTCGCTACAGGGTCCGAGAACCTTGGGTCCATAGTTGAATCCAAACTGTCGGGGATCTCACAACAGGAGATAAATCTGAAGCCATACAAGAACATAATAATAGACGGCAGAGATATGAGCAAGGTAGTGTTACAAAAATACCTTGGAACCGTTTCTGCACAGGCCGATTCTCCAACGCCGGCCATCAGGACGGTTACCGTGGATGGCGTGGATGTGAATATTCCCCCCAATCTGTCAGATAATACGCTTCTGGTTGGAACGACAAGAGTGGACCCCATGTATGGTTTCTTGGGCCCTCACAGCCTGGTGGCAAAGGAGCTCGGGTTGGATATGGAAGTTTGGAGGAGAAAGGATGGAGGCCTTCATGCCGTCAATGAAGACAATGGCGTATGGTTCTCGAAAAGACTGCTGGAATCGTGTGACGCCGATGCTCTATTCTATTTCGATTTAACCAAGCCTCCCATTTATGGCCAGGCGCTCAAGGTTTACGAGGAGCTGTTAAACATATATAAGGTGAACAACCTCCCTCAGAAGCAGAGCAAATTCGCCATCATTTCAGCAGGGGGGTCGCCGCACGATGATACCCTGTCCGACGCGCTCGCCGTCGCTCACTCGATAATAGGTTATCTGGCCGAGGATTCAGAACTGATAATCGTAGCGCAGATGAAGGACGGGCTTGGCTCGCCTGCGTTAAGGGGCCTTGTGGAGGGGAAGAAGTTCAAAACAGCTGCAGGGGAGCAGTATCGTTCTGGCGTTGAAGGGGTGGCCGCCCTCGTCGAGCTAAAGGCTACGGCCAAGGTGCATCTGGTCTCCGCGCTTCCGTCGGCCTATGCCGATAGGCTGGGGGTCAGGCTATTCAGTTCATTAAGGGATGCCTTTAAGGCGGTCCAAGAAGCTCATAGGGGAAGGTTTAAGGCAAATATAATTAAAAACGCCTCGATCTATCATTCTAAAAAGCTAGTACAAGGGGCGTCAGGAACAGGATGAAGATAGCTACCATTATTGCCAGGAGGCCCGCGTAGACCGCCTTCCTAGATAGGGAAACTTGAGATATGTTATCCAGAGGATCTTCAACTCTTGACCAGGAAGATAATATTATCATCAGGAAGGCAAGATAGAAAAATCCCAGGAGTGACATCACTATTATGCTTGCAAAGTCGGTGATTATCCTGAGCCTTCTGCTAAGTATGCTGGATATCATGTGCCCTCCGTCCAGCTGCCATATCGGCATGAAATTAAGGAAGGTTATAAGGAGCCCGAAAAGTGAAGCCAAGACGATGGGCGAAGAAATAGAGGAGACATTACTATAACCCAATAGCTTTAGGATGATTGGAAGCTGCAGGTTGATTTTTATTATGGATACGGGGAAACGCATGCCCAACACGAATAGCGCAATAGCCATGAAAAGCCCACTGATGAGTCCGGCATATCCCATATCGAACTGCTGATCCCGATTTATCGGGTACCCATTGGTAAGTGATACATTACCCATTATGGGTATTGAGGTAGGAATGCCGGGAATAAGGTATGGGAGGTCGTTCTTGGTTCGCCATTTCCTCCTTATCAACAGTAGGCCCAGTTCGTGAGCTGCTATAAAGGCAAGCAGTGAAGCTGCGTAAATCGATATATTTAACAGCAGAGGCTCAACTGATCCTCTTAACCTAAAGTAACCATCCAGCAAGATGGTCAAGGCAGAGGCTAAAATTAGCGCAAGCGGCAGTATCCTCCCCCTGTGTTTCTCTTCATGGGCCTTAACCACACTAATGAGCATTCCCCTTCCGGAGGCCGTCAGGGATGGGATATATCCTTCGTTGTAAAGTTTCCAATACAGCTTTATGAAGCACGCTTTAGCGTCATCCTTGGATTCAACATAATACTCATAACCGTTCTCGATAGCGTAGGTATTAGTTATAGAGAAATCCTGAGAAATAGCGGCCTTTATTTCACCTTCGTCCATGTCATCGTGTCTTGGCAGTAGCTTAAATATATATATTACATAATTTCTAGCTTGATATTAATGAACCAGCCCTCAGCCGATTATCTAGTAGGTGCGGTTAAAAAGGAGGAGCTTCAGGACATGATAAACATAAACCTTAAGACGCTCCCTGAGCATTATACTGATGACTTCTATCTGGAATTGATACAAAAATTTCCTGAGGGATGCCTTGTAGCAAAGGCAAACGGCGTCATTGTCGGGTACATACTCAACAGGGTTGAATTGAATTTCGGCAGTTTCGGGCTAAATCTGACGAAAAAGGGGCACGTTGTTTCGGTAGCGGTACTGGAGGACTATAGAAGAAAGGGGATTGGAAGAAGGCTTATCGAACTAAGCATGGGGGCCATGCGGAAACGGGGATGTAAGGAGGTATTTCTTGAAGTCAGAATAAGCAATGATGAAGCTATAAACCTGTACAAAAAACTAGGGTTTACCATAACCAAAACCATCGGGGGGTATTATACCAACGGGGAGGCCGCCTACGTGATGGAAAGGCCCATTTGATGGGAAACCGGTAGTCAAGCTTTAATACAGCTCTGATGTTCAAGTCACAGGTGAATTTCAATGTCCATATCCACCGAAGAAATGAAAGAAGTTGAGCGTGCGGCAGAGGGCTTGGGACTCTCCTCAACTATGATGATGGAAAATGCCGGCCGCGCTGTTGCTCAGGTCGTCCTTGAACGATTTAGTAGGGGAACAAGCGTTGGTGTGGTCTGCGGCATGGGGAACAATGGCGGCGATGGGCTTGCAGCAGCGAGACATCTCAGGCTTCTTGGTTATGATGATGTATCGCTATTCATAATCGGCGAAAGGAGGCAACTGAAAACCCAGAACGTTAGGCTGATGCTTTCCCTCTATGAAAAATTGGCGCCGGTGATCTGGTTGCCCGCGCCAGAGATTGATCTTGGCCGTTTTTCCGTAATACTGGACTCGATATTTGGCACTGGGATGAGGGGATATGTTAAAGAGCCTCACCGTAGCGTAATAGAGGCTATAAACAGGTCTTCGGCATATATAATCGCAGTGGACGTTCCATCGGGCGTCAATTCTGATGACGGAACCGCAGCTGACCCTTCGGTCGTAGCGGATCTCACGGTAACATTTCACCGTGCGAAGAATGGCCTGCTCAAGAACAGATTAAACGTGGGAATATTGCGTGTAGAGGAAATAGGAATACCCCTGTAACTCAGGTCAGCCCTTCCTTTCCGCGATTATCTTTAAGGAAGGCTGCTTTAGCCTGTTGTTGATGGCTACGTTCAGCATCAGGGGCGTCAGCGGCTCAAGATATCTTGAAAGGTAAAGTTTTCCCGCATAGTAAGGCCTTAAGCCCTCAATGTCGCTTACTATTGAAGCGGTTCGCGTCCATCCATCCCCTGAATCTGACGCGATGAGAACATCAAAATCAAGCTTATAGGATAGATCGGCCAGACGGGCAGCTGGTACCGTATGGAACGCCGAAGCTATGCTTTCGACATTGGGGAGCGCCCTTGAGACGACCTCGGCCGCCGACATCTCCTTTCCATCGATAATATATGGATTATAGAAGAACCCAGTTTGCCCCTTTTCCATGGGCACTATGGGTGAAATTACCAGCTGATCCTTTCTGAAGTTGGCCTGCATCTGCGTCAGGAACGCGTTAACTGTATTATACGGTAAGGCAATTATTATCACATCTGATGCCCTGATCACCTGCCCATTTTCGAACCCCTTTATCTCTCCCTTCTTGCCTAATGCACTGCTCACCTCCTGCAAGTACGAATCCGCTAACGATCTCGCCTTTGTCTCCTCTCTGGATCCTATCATAACTTCATGATGAAGAGAAAGCCTCTGAGCTAACCCCTTTCCTAGGTCCCCCGTTCCGCCAAGTATTCCTATTCTCATGTCGTCATATATCCGCAGATGTCGCCTTAAAGCCTTTTTTAGATTGCAACGTCAGCATTTTCTTCATAGCTACAGACATCTGCTCTAAAATCATCTCGTATTTTTCAAGGTCCACCGAATTATAATCCATTTTAGCTCCGGCTGCGTAGTCATGCCCACCACCTCCAAATAGGGATGCTAAACTGGCTAGGTCCACATCATCCCTTGTCCTTCGAAAGCTGATTGCACCGCTCTCCTTTATTACTATAACGATGTCGGCTCTATAGCACCTGATGATAGTATCGGCAGCGATGGTCCCTGATAGCTGGTCCGGTGACAGGGCAAATATTATATTGTAGCCGCCAATCTTCCTCCTCCGGACAGATTTTTTCAGTGCAGAAATAGCCGACGCTTGCATCTTCTGGTATAGGTTAAGCTGTACGATATACTCCTCGCCCATGAACTGCTCCGTCCCTGCTGACGCCAGATAGTAAACCAGGCCAATCAGATGCGGTCGGATGGGGCTAGCCCTGTCCAGGTAGTTGTAGTACGCCACGAGTTCAACCAACCTTTTCGCTTCATCATCGGTTAGCTTCCAGGTGTCCGCTTGGATGGCATAATTTAGTAGCCTGTCTGCCACAGGGTCCTCGCCTCGTTTATAGAATCTATCATATACCATTGAAGCGGCTGCGGGAGCCGCAGGATCAACATCCATTTTTACGTTTATGGAAGTAAGGGTCCTTCTGTTAGCCTCGGATATCGGATGGTGATCAATCCAGTTTATGGTAGAATGCTTCAAGGCTCTTATCCTCTCCAGTATTTTTCCAAATTTCCTCTGTTCGCCGGATACATCTACGATCGTTATTCTATTATCAGAAATGTTCAACAACGAACTATCTATAAGGTTCTCTTCATCTTCATAATCCTTTAAAAAAATTAAGAACGGAAGATTTTCCCTGATTTCATGCCTGGCCAGGAGAGCCGCGCTCGCTATCCCATCCAGATCCGCCTTATGGGAAATTATGATGTCCATAACCAAGGCTGGTGCGCTAAGACTATTAACTCTTCGTCGAGCTTCTATCCGACTAACCTGCTCATGCCTTGATTCCTACGTCTTTAATCATATTGGCATTAAACAGGCACGGGCACGCACTTGAAATTAATTGCTGGTAGCTTGGTAAATGCACCGTTTACCACAGGAGGACCTTAACTGTAGGTTACTACTTTTCGCGCCATCTAGTAAAGTGTATTGCAAGCCCTACGTAAGCTATCGTCTCGATCAGTAGTACTGGGATCATTACAGGGTCGAACGGCGAGAGATTGAACACGCCCTGTGCAAGCACCGCTGCTGGCGTAGCTGGTGAAATGGCCAATAAATACAGCAGATACTGAGGAATAAGCCGATAAGGATAGAAGGTCGGTGGAAGGACGGTCATTACTACTGAGAGTATGCTAATTATGCCCCAGACGTTCCTTACATGACCTACCAATCCAGCAATAATGAAGGAGATCGCCGAGGTTGCGAACGTTAAGAGCAGGAGTATGCCTATAAGTATGAGTGAATTTGTAAGGCTGAACAGATGATACCAGGCTCCAAGGACGGCATAGAGCACGAGGCCTGGAATTGAGAACACTATGAAGCTAAATGTGAGCCCCAGCATATAATCTAGCGGGCCTATATTTGTGGTTACAAAAAGGTCTTGGATCTTTAACTGAAGTCTGAAGAACGCGGCGTCACCAGCACTGGCGAGGCCGTTTGAAGCTATTATAGCTACAAAGCCGCCAGTAATAGCGTATGTGACCAGCCTTCCATCAGATATTATATATATTAGAAAGAGAAGTGTCAGCGGTGTAATGAGGGATGCTATTACATATGAGTAGGCCCTCCTTATGGTCTTGAAGCCATAAAACCATGCCATGGAGGAGATATACCTAATGTTCAACTGTAACCCCCCTTATTACGAACAGGTCATCCAGGGATATCCTCCTTATAGTCACCCCTTTGTTGATGTATTCCGCAGCCTCCTTCTCATTTACATATTTGATGTATATGTCGCCTACCTTAAAGGCATCCCCGATAACGTTCAGGCTCTCTATACGGACCTTATCTTTGAATCTGTTTAAGAGTTCAGCTACGCTACCGCGTTCGAGAATTGTCCCGGAGTCTATCATGATTACATCTTTTGATAGATTTTCCGCCTCCTCCATGTAGTGTGTAGTTAGGATGATCCTTCCATCCAATTTCCTTACTGCGGCCCAGACTTCAAGCCTTGAAATAGGGTCTAGCCCTGTGGTGGGCTCATCTAAAAATACTATTTCGGCGTTAGAAGCAAGAGCCATGGCCACAAATACCTTTCTTTTTGTGCCCCCTGACAGCATATCCGTTGGTTTATCAAGGCTTTCGCTCAACCCGACATCTTCCAAGGATTTTTTTGCAGCCAACGATGATTCACTCGATGTCATTCCTCTCGCTATAAGGTAAAGTTTAACCTGTTCAGAGGGGGTAAGTATACCGATTGGGGAGGCCTCCTGGGGAATGCTGACCACCTTCTTCCTTATCCTGTCAGCGTTCTTGATTATGTCGAGGTCGTCTATGAACGCCCGCCCCGAAGATGGTTCCAGCTGGGTAGAAAGTATCCTCACAAGGGTTGTCTTGCCGGCACCGTTCCTGCCGATAATAGCGGTGAAGCGATTATCAATGTTGATGCTGACATCATCAAGCGCCCTGGTTCCATCAGAGTACACCTTTGAAAGTCCCTCGGTTCTAATCATTTCTACCTATGCCTCGGCACCAACGATATGAATGCAGACTTCGGCGGAGTTAAAATTACCACTGTCCATAAAATATGACGCCACTGTTTTGGTTATTTAGAATATAATCATTTTTGTCATTTACAACTGCTCTAGCGCCATGGTCTAAGCGCTATAACAAACGCCTATGCTGTACTATATGGGCTTATTATATTTGTTCGCGCTATTTAAAAATGGTTAACCGAATAACTCCTTGGATAGCCATGGAACAAGCTATATTCTTGGACATTGGAGGGACTCTGGTCGATTTTGAACCACCATTTCACTACAACATCCACAGTTACCTGAAGAGCGCGGGGCATAATATAAGCGAGAAGGACGTATTTAGAGGAATGGCATATCAGTACGGCAAGGCCGAAGATGCAAACACGGGTGATGGCATACCAAAGCTCGATTATAAGGGCCTATTGTCATACCTGGGCATAGATTCCGGCGATGGCGCATTGATTAGAGGGTTAGAATCTATTGACATACTTTCGGATCAGCATATACTGTACGATGATGCGTTAGAGTTCATAAAGGAGGTAAAAAATAGGGGATTCAAGGTCGTGCTGGTAACCAATGCCACTAAGTCCATCCATGGTATTATCAGGGAGTTGGGCCTTGGGAGATATGTAGATGATGTGGTCGCATCCTGTGATGTTGGTGCAGTTAAGCCAGGTAGACAGATATTTGAGATCGCAAGAAGGAGGGCTGGCTGTGAAGGGATACACATAGGAGACTTATATGAAGTTGACTATGTAGGGGCCAAGCTAGCAGGCCTTGGCGCCATCCTCCTAGATCGTCGCGATTTTTATAGCGAACTGGATGTCAAGAAAGCGGACAGTCTGACGGCCGCCCTCGGCCTTATTGACGGGCTGGAGTAGGGCAGCCTCAACGGATCTGGTAACAGAGGCCATGTTAAGCTTAAATCAGACTAAATGACTCCTATGATGAGCGTTTATAGGAAGCCTGACAAAGATAAGCGTATGAAGAATGACATATACCTGGGTGTGGATGTACATGAAAGGGAATCGCAGG
>JAJZYL010000049.1 GCA_021798095.1 archaeon
GATGTGCACTGCACCGGCACCGATCCGGCCTTCCGGCTAAGGTTTATTGTCAATTTATATCATTACCCGCGGATGATTTGGCAGAGCCGGTATCAACAACACATGCTTTGAAGGTATGAATCCTGGCCTGTATCTAAAGGCCGGTAGATGTGTGCTTCCTTTGGCTCCATGTGAGGAAATCCACCCTTCAATTGCTGGCAGCGACATTAATTTAACCATTTAAAATGAATTTATATATGTATTGCTTAAATTGATTAATAGGGTAAATGCGATACCGACTCAGGACGCCCTTATCCAGAACAGGGAGTTTGGTATGAGAATACGGTTATGCTTTAAGCGAGTTTGCAAACCTTATTATGCTTTCCTTCTGAGCCCGTCTTGAAATAGAGCCTGGCCTTAGCCTTATGACTTCGTTTATGGCGCTACTAGCCGACATACGACGTGAGTATACCAGA
This sequence comes from archaeon, assembly GCA_021798095.1. Taxonomy (GTDB): domain Archaea; phylum Thermoproteota; class Nitrososphaeria; order Conexivisphaerales; family UBA164; genus JAJZYL01. The sequence goes on from JAJZYL010000049.1 coordinate 456, forward strand.
TGCGCTGCCAGGGCCATGCCCGTACGACCCTTTCCTGCCGCGCAGTGAACCAGTACCCTCCTCCCATTTACCAGATCATCCTCTATTTCCTTAGCTATAGCCAACAGCTGTTCAGTCGTGGCCGGCATGTCATTCTTCAACGGCAGATTCCTATAGTGCTCAAAGCGCTGGGCACCCTTGATGGGCTCTTCGGTAAGGCTTATTACTGTATCTATATGGTTAGCCTGCAACCATTTGATGGAACGTCCTCCATAAGGATATCCGGAAGCCGCTAGATTTACCTCTACATAACTGAAGTTAGATGGCCTTCCAATGATAAGGCTTATGAACTTCCTGAAGGTATAGGTTATTACATCCCTTTTCCTGACCGTCAAGATCGCTCACGCTAAAGGAGGTGGAACATCAATATAAGTGGGGCGAACAGAACTGATATCGTGATTATCACCTTTATCAAAGGATTAACAGAAGGACCCGCGGTGTCCTTTGTAGCATCACCAACTGTGTCCCCAACAACTGAAGCTTTATGCGCTTCGGAGCCCTTTCCACCAAAATTGCCCTTTTCAATGTACTTTTTTGCATTGTCCCATGCAGCCCCTCCAGTGGTCATCCAGATGGCTACAGGAAAGCCGGTTATGATCGCTCCGAACATATAACCGCTGAGAGCTAGCGGGCCCAAGATAAAGCCAACTAGGAGAGGTCCGCCGGTGGCGATGATCGCTGGTAAAGCAAGCTGTTTGAGCGCAACCTTCGTAGTAATATCAACGCATGCCGCATAGTCAGGTTTAGCTTTACCTTCCATTATACCCTTTATCTCCCTGAACTGACGCCTTATTTCCTCTACCACACCATATGCCGCTACCCCCACCGCGTTCAGCAAGTAAGACGTGAAAAGGAATGGGACCATCGCGCCTATAAAAAGGCCCGCAACTACGAGCGGGTTAAAAAGGAGAAGGCCATTTACTACCGAGCTCGGCATTTCTACATCGAACACTACAAAAAGGGACAATGCGGCCAAAGCAGCTGAAGCGATGGCGTATGCCTTTGTTGTAGCCTTTGTGATATTGCCCACAGCGTCCAGCGGATCAGTGGCCTGTGCTCTTATCTTTTCGTCAAGGTTCGCCATTTCAGCTATGCCTCCTGCATTATCGGTTATTGGGCCAAAGGTGTCAATGGATACTACCATGCCAGCGAGGGACATCATAGCTGTGGCCGCTATAGCTATGCCGTAGATGCCTATATAGAAGCTGCCGGAACTAATATCATACAGGTTCACCCCATTGCTCAAGAATACACCAAGTATTGCTGTAACTATCACCAGCACCGGGACTATAGTGGCCTTGTGCCCATTGGCCAGCCCAGAGATGATATTTGTCCCGGCGCCCGTCTCCGACTTCTTTGCGATATCCCTGACCGGATTGAATTGATATGAAGTAAAAAACTCTGCAAATATGTACATCATAACCATGACCGCGATTCCAATAACTGACGAAACTAAAAGGCCCAAAGCTCCGGCCATTACATATCTGATAACCAGATAATATCCGATTATCGAGACCACGGCCGTAACCGCCAAGCCCTTGTAAAATGCCCCCATTATCCAGTCTGATGTTAGCTTGACAAATGGAATTCCTACAATGGTAGTTACGATAGCTATACCGCCTATCAGAAGAGGTAGTTGTATGCCGGCGTCGCCATAAACTGAAAAGACAGAAGGTAAGAGTTTTCCAAGCAACATAGCCGAAACAAGGGTAACCGCATATGTTTCGAATAGGTCAGCACCCATGCCAGCGCAATCACCGACATTGTCGCCTACATTGTCGGCTATGACCCCAGGATTTCTGGGATCATCCTCAGGTATTCCTATCTCCACCTTTCCAACCATATCGGCGCCTACATCGGCTCCCTTTGTGAATATCCCTCCACCCACCCTAACCATGAGGCTTACCAGCGAAGCGCCGAACATGTAACCAACCATCAGAAGGGGGTTTCCGAACAGCCAATAGAGCCCGCTAATGCCGAACAACGCTATTCCAACCACGAACATTCCCATGACTGTACCTCCCCTGAAAGCCAGGTTAAAAGCCGGCTTTATGCCGCCTTTCACGGCCTCAGCCGTGGTTCTGACATTAGCCTTGACGGATGTCAGTATGCCCACATATCCTGCCAGAGCAGAACTAATTACGCCGACAATGAAGCTGACAGCCTGCGTCCACCCAACGCTTAGCGCTATCAAAACGGCTAGCACAACAGCTACCACTGTTATAGTCCTCAGCTCGCGGTTGAGAAAGGCTTCTGCTCCCTCCCTGATATGAGAAGCTATATCCTTCATGGCCAGCGAGCCCTCGTCCTTCCGACCTATAAGCAACGACTGAACGAAGGCAAAAACTATGCCGACCAATCCCAGCACCAACACTAGGATGGTATATAGATCGTCCATATGACAACTATCAATTTGTCAGGGAGATTTAAACTTTTTGGGGATAAGTTTCAAGTTCTTGCAAATGTTTTCATGGATTAAGTAAATTAAGCTGCTCGAACGCCGGATTTCTAAGATAATAAATATTAGTTCATAAAATAAGCGACTACGATATTTAGCGGGATTGCGACTTTTAATGAACTAAGGTTTATATATCAACTGCACCATCGATTTTTCATGTTACATGATTATATAGAGTTAGGCCATACTGGTGAACATATAGCTTCGATTGGCCTAGGCACTTGGGGAATTGGCGGACTTGCGCACCCCGCAGTCGACTCTGATGACGCCTGGGTCAAGGCCATAAGAGAAGGCATAGAAGCCGGAATGACGGTTATAGATACCGCTGAATTTTACGGAAATGGCCACACGGAAGAATTGGTCGGAAAGGCCATAAGCAATTTAGAAAGGGGGGCAGTCTTCTTGATAAGCAAAATCTGGTATAGCCATCTTTCGGCGGATTCGGTAATTAAGGCGGCTGATTCGAGCCTTTCCAGATTGGGTACATCGTATATTGACCTTTACCTTATTCATTGGCCGAGCCAAAACGTACCGCTTAAAGAAACATTAGGGGCCATGGAACGGCTCATAGATATGGGTAAAGTTAGGTATATAGGCGTGAGCAACTTTGACGTTGAGTTGTTGGGAGATGCTATGACATCGCTCTCGAGACACGAAATAGTAGCTAATGAAGTCAAATATAATATCTTAGAAAGAGATGTGGAAAGGGAACTCCTTTCATTCTGCAAGAAGGAGTCAATTTCAATAGTGGCCTATACTCCATTGGCAAAGGGATCCCTGGCCAAGGATGAAAAGTTGAAGGAAATAGGGATGCGATACGGCAAGAGCGCAGCGCAGGTGGCTTTAAACTGGTTGATATCTCATAAGGGGGTAATGGCTATACCTAAGGCTGTAAATCAGATTCACATAAAGGAAAACGCTGGGGCAATGGGATGGCGGCTGTCCGAGGGCGATATTATGTCTATAGATAAGCTCTTCCCGCTACCCTATTCTGGACCAGGGGAGGATTAGGCCCGTGTACGGTCCAGAACTGGAAAGATGTCGTCTTTGCTCTCTTTTTAAAGAGGCGCAGAAGGCCGTACCGGGTACAGGTAATGAACTGGCTGAAATCATGCTTATTGGTGAAGCGCCGGGCCGGGAAGAGGACATGGTGGGTAAACCATTTGTGGGTAGAAGCGGGAAGGTGCTTGATAGGGCCCTGCTTGCTGCAGGCTTGAACCGGGAAATGGTGTACATAACCAATATAATAAAGCACAGGCCTCCCAATAACAGGAGGCCATATAATAAGGAGATAAGGGCCTGCTCTCGATATATCGATCAGGAGATCTCATCCATAGGTCCAAAATATATCCTAACTCTTGGGAGCACTGCTCTTCAGTACTTTCTACCCGGGGTTAAAATGCGCTATGCGGCTGGGCACGTCTTTAAATGGCAGAAAATCGATATCGTGCCTACCTATCATCCGGCCGCTGTGCTTAGAAATCCCAGACTAGAGGAAAAGCTGTTGGATGCGATGGTCTTGGTGGCATCGCTTGCTCCCCATAAATCTAGTAGCAGCTAGTTAGCAAGCGGTCAGGGCGATTTAAATCGACCCGTAGATTTCATTCTCAGTTAATCTTATAAAAGTGTAGTTGCTGGTTAAGGGCGTGAGCAGTATAATAAGGAACGTCGAAAACCCACTACTGGATAGAAAGGAGGTTACGATCATCTTTAAGGATGCTAGTGGGAAGCTTACAAAAAACGAAGGTATAGAGCATATCGTTAAAGAGCTTAAAGTCAAACCCGAAAGCGTTATACCCATGTCATTAAAGGGCAAATATGGAACTAGGGATATCATCGGCACATTCTACGTTTACAAGGATATAAATTTGGCAAAGAAACAGCTCCCGGAGTACATTTTCAGCAGAATGCTCTCAAAGGAAGATAGAAAGAAACTCTTGGATGAAAGGAAGAAGAAGGCCGTTCCAGCAGCTAAAAAGCCAGCGAAGTGATTATAGATGGTAAAAACAACACAAGTATGGAAATATTATAAGGTTGAAGGAGCGTCCGTGCAGAGGCTGAAGAAATTTTGTCCACGATGCGGGAGGGGCGTTTTTTTGGCCGTTCATTCTAACCGATTATATTGTGGTAAGTGCGGTTATACCGAATACGTAACCAAGCAGTAAATCCTTACCGTTCAAACTAACGCTAAAAAAGGCATCACGATCGCGGCCCATCACAATGACTCAATCTGCTCAACGAACTCCAGTGCCCTATCAGTTACATAGGGGAATATCCAACAGATGGATTCGTATTCTAGAAATTAGCCAATAAAGTGAGAAGAAACCTCCTTCTGGAAATAGCTAAGGTTGTTTGGATTTATAACGGTCCTGAAGGGCAGGACGAACTTGGAATTTGCAGCGCCCTTTAAAATCTCCGTGTCTCCGTACTCTAGATAGAGGTTCGAAAAGATATCAAGGAATTCGGAAGTTCTCTTCCTATCCTTTGCAAGCGCTAGCGAAAAGTAAACGAACTCGGCTACGTCCCAACATTTGTCCGACATCGGAGCATCATCCTTGAATTGTTCCAAATCTATCAGATAGATCTCCCTGTCCTTTTTTATCATATTTTCGGGTTTTGTATCCCCTATTGACATGCTGGCGTTATGGCACGTGGCAAATATTCGGGCAACGTTTCCTATTACCTCCCCTCCTTCGCCGCTGGCCATATATCTCATTATCGTATCTGTGAGAAGTTCTCCATCAATCGATTCCCTAACCAGTATCTTGCTCCTTACGGATACAGCCAGTATATTTGGGGTCATGATGCCGATATCCTTCAACCTCAGACTTCCTACATATTCATTAGATAGGCGTGAAATGGGTGAAATGGAAAAGGTCTTGACTGACCTGTTTAAGGCCCCTAATATATACCACTTTATCTGTAAAGTATCCCCAAAGTCCTTTACTATGAACTTTTTCTGCCCTCTATCTAATATGTATAGTGTAGCTGTTGAATAGAACCTTCCCAATTGCTTTTTGGTGACCTCACGATCGTTAAAACCCTCGTGATTTGCTAATGCCGAAAGCCAATCATCGCGGTTTATAAGATAACCCACCTTAAGCGTCAGGAGCGAATATGGATTTTCCAAGTACTCTGGTAGGACGCCCATATCGCTTGCCCTCCTGATCTTGGATACCGTTTCCTTGATGATTATATCCAGGCCGACGCTGCCGCTAAGGCCGTGAGTAACGTATTGCCTTATCGCCCTTTCGATAAACTTGATGTTCTTTTTAAATTGTGAACTCCTGAGCATATGAAGCACATCCTGTTGAACTGTGAATCCATTTTCCATTGCTATGCCAAGATGGTCTGCTTCGAGGGCCTTCGCGGCATCTCTGAATCCTTCGCTTGCCCTCCTGACGTTTAATTGATAGTTTTCGTGGTTATAGGTTTTCACGTAACTGTAAAGCACAGGCCTATATATTGTAGCCCTTTTCTTTAGCTTTGAAAAAAGGAAGAATTCGTATGGCATATTCATATAGAGAATAAGTCTTTCATAATGCTCGTATAGATCCCTTAGCTCCTCGAGCATCACCCTCTTTCTGTAGGTGCCCGATATATCTTCGAGTATTCTTTTCCCCTTGAGCGGAATATAAGGGTTCAACAGTCTGCCAACGACGAACTCTCCAAGCTTTGCCCACTTTGCATCCATCACAAGTTGTTCCTCATCTACAGCTAGGATTGAAAGCATACGATCGTCGCCGGTGGATGTGTATATGTACTTGACATCCTTGAACTCAGGTATAACCACTAAAATATCGTAGTCACTATCGGCCTTGGCATATCCAGCCACCCTGCTACCATATAGCGCCACGGCACTGGGCTGGAACCTTGTTTGAACATAATCCATAACCTCTCCCTTCACTATTTCCAGTGGCCCGCTACTAGGCCGGTCATTAATGCCGCTCATTTGTTAGTCACATTACCTATCAGTTTAAGGACATCCTCTGGAATCTTGTATTCCATTAATGCCCTAACGGGCAAATCAGTGTTGTTATCCTCGGGTACAATCCGCTTAACCGGTAATGACTTAGATATCCATAGGTTCAGCGTTTTTTTGTTAAGGGCGTCATCGGAAAGCCCGTTCTGGAATTTCTTGTCTATAGATTTTATTATGGATCTATGTCTTCCAAATATCTTGCTGGGGTTAAAGAGCGCTTCTTCGTCCGTATAGAGAGATTCATGAATCGTATATGATGTCTCGGCTGTCTGCAGGCGAAAGTCGTTTATCCGCTGGGAGAAATCCACGTAATGCGAGAATTCGTGAGCCATTGCGGCCAGAAGCGTTTCCTTAGAAGCGTACAGCAGCAAGGGACCAGTTATCTCGATCGTAATGTTCAACCTTCCATCATCGGCTATTATGGGCACTAATCTCGAATACAAAATCGCCTGTTGCATCTGAGCGCTATCCTCCATAATGAGCACATATGGAGAGGCGAACCAGTAAGGGTACTTAGCTCCGCTTGCTGACTGAATTCTATCAACTATCGCTGAGGCAACCTGAGCTCGAGTTACCAATTTATCCACCAAGTTCTTACTGAGCATGCCCTTCTTGAGGGCCTCATAGATGGGAAGGAGGTTCTTCGAAATTTGACCACTCTGGCTCAAGGCTAATATAAATGGGTCACCAATCCTCATATAAAAATCCTTTCAGTCTTTGAGCTTTGAAAACTGCATAGTGCCTCAGGTAATTTAGAGTAACAAAACTAACCGTTGTTACCCACTTCATGAAACTGTCTATCCATTTTGTACGCATGAGGTATACAAGTTACTTGATGTCGCATATGCGTTTCCTTGTGGCTATTTCAATTGCTTTCCTTACTACCAGTTTATTTTTACATGCCAAGGCATTACACTCTTAAATGTTGAATATATGGTCTCAATTATTGAACGCATGCAATAATCTTCTAACGACTTCTAGGTATCAAAGAATCGATACGTCATCTCCCTCTAGGGATCATGCCCTGTACTGGGCGTTCTTATTTGAAAATATCCTTGGGGTTGCTTAAACCTCTCCCCTGCTTGACTGCTCTCCACTAACACATTAGTGTAGTTTCTCAAAGCCCAAAGGATATAAACGCATATATATCGTGCAATAAACCGCTCATATGTGAACTTTGAGTTTGGCGGCAGCAAAATCGGGTTATCATATCATAAAGACTAGCTAGTGAGTTGCGATGAAACCTGTAAAAATATTATTTTATATTGCAGCAGCCCTGCTAATCGTAGTGGTCGGACTATCGCTTATGAATGTAGCTGGCCTTGCCTATCCAGTTGAGGGAGTTAGCATGCAGCCAATAATGTATACGGGTTACCTAGCCTTTGTGCATCCGGTAAACATATCGCAGCTAACGATTAATCAGACGGTGGTTTACTATAATCCATTTTTTAAGGAGCTGGTTATCCATAGGGTTTACACTATATTCTCAAACGGGATATATGTCAAGGGTGCAAACCCGTTTACTAACCCCAACCCAGATTTGAACTATACAAGCCACACCCCGCTGCTGGTAACCCAGAGCATGATTAAGGGTGAAGTGTACTTTGTGGTGCCATATATTGGCTATATGCTTCTA
>JAJZYL010000050.1 GCA_021798095.1 archaeon
GCCGCCACTTCGGTTTTGTCGCCAGCCCTTTTTATCGCCAAGTGGCATGGAATTATCACCTCGAACTTGTCATTTGCTGTAAGCAACATGTGAGCGTTTTTTGCATTGCATATGTCGTATATCCTCAGGTCAGGGTAATTATAGCCCTTGCTTTTCATTATTCCGGATGAATCGATTTCCCCGACTACAGCGAACCCGTTTCGCTCGGCGACGCCCCTCACACTTCTGCAAACTTCCTCGAAGCCAGTATCGGCCGTCCTCCTGTACTCCAGTTGCATGTTACTGCTTTGTGCCGGTTGCTCTTATACGCAGCGGCAAAATCCAGCGATGTGGAGGGTTATGCCCTTAAACGGTCCATGGGCATCGGGAGCGCCATACGCCACAGGTCATCTAAACCCTGCGTTATCGCTGTTATGGAAATGGATATGGCCGCATACCGGCAAAGGCCCATAAAAGAGGAGCCGGCTAACGCCGATCGCCAGGATAGGGGCTGGACGTGCAGGATCATCAGCTCGGGCCATGGGTCCTGATCGTGCCCTAATAACGGCACAGCATCTTACCTTTTATCCATAAGCTCGTTCAGATTGTGGGACTCGTTCGCAATGAGGCCATCCTTTCCGGATATGTCAGCTCTTGAGGATATCAGCCCGTTAAGCGCATTAAGCTCGTTATTATCCCTGTTTATCGCCAGATATCCGCTCACGGCCCCTCCTCTGATATATATCACCGCAAACGATGCGCTGTCGGGGTCGCCTCTCATAATGTACCTGTCGTAGCGCGATGTATTACCTGCAGATTCGATATGAAGGTCGAGTATATCCGACCATATCGTTGACAGGAAGCCGTAAGGCTGGTTCATGCCGTACATATTTCGGGCCGCCAGCCTCCCAGTGTACTGCGCCTTGTTCCAGTGCTCTATGTGCTCCCTTTCACCCGAGGCCGGATTGTCGATGTCGGCTATATCGCCGGCGGCATAGATATCATCGTATTCGGTCCTGAGATGCCGGTCAACCGGGATCCCCCTTTCAAATGCAATTCCGCTGTTGGAAGCAACTTCAACGTTCGGCAACACGCCGGCGGCTATAAGCACGAAGTCAGCCGCTATCTCCCTGCCCGAAGATGTAACCGCCCCCTCCACGCGGTTGCGCCCTGAAAAATATCTCACGCCGTCGTTTAATATGAACGACATGCCCCTTTTTTCAAGTTGCCTCTGTATGATGCCGGATACGGCCCTGTCGACGAGCGTCGCCCATATGTATGCATTCCTTTCGATTATGATGGGCTTCAGCCCCAGCCGTATCAGGCTTGATGCCGCTTCAACGCCGATAAAGCCTGCCCCCACCACCAGCGGGCTTTTGCTCGATGCAGCATCTCGCCTTATCGCGTCCGCATCCCTTATGCTCCTCAGGTAATGTATTCCGGCCATATCCTCCCCCTTGACTCCAAGCATCCTGGGCCTTACCCCGGTCGCTATGAGCGCCTTTTCAAAGTGTATCCTATCGAATATGGCAGATGAAGGGCTTTCCCAGTCCCATCTGGCTATATCGGGGGCCCACGTGCCTTCATGTATCAGGAAGGCCAGTTTCCGTTTCGGGTCCACGCTTATGATCTCCCTGCCCAGCATGAGTTCAAGGTTGGGCACTTTGTATTCCCTTTCATTGAAGAACGCCTCCTCCCGGCTCACCATCCCGCTGAGGTAATCCTTAGACAGGGGCGGCCTATCATAGGGCGGTTCACTGTCGGAGGAAACCATTATGATATGAGCATTAGGGTCGAGCGTCAGCAGTTCCTTTAGGCAGTAATAACCGGCTATACCGCTTCCTATGATCAGGTACTTGCATTCCTGATGCAATTATAGCCTATTGCAAGTTAAACGGATATAGCCTTTTCTGCGGTTTTTACTTTGCCGCGCAGGTTGGCCCGTCCTTCCAACATATGGGTGGCTGAGCGGGCCAAAAAATCAAGTACAAGCAGGTTATACATTGACAGCGTCTATAACATGCTCTATCCCACTGGGATAGTCACCCTGGCCCGTCATGTAGGGGTAGAGCACCACCTCATCAGCCCCGGCGTCAAAGAATTCCTTGATCTTATTTTCGATATCCCAGCTGGTACCATATATCATAAAATCATCGACCATTTTTTTGGGCACATATTGCATGGCCGCGTCAATGCCGGCGGCTGTGGCTGACTTTACCGCTTCCACGGTTTCCCCGTATCCTAGCCTTTTGAAGTTATCGCCGAAAGCGGGATAGGTGCAGTATTCCGATATGGCCCTTCTGGCCCTTTGAAAGGATCCATCGCCCTCTGCGACCGTTAAGAAGTAACCAATGACCTTAGCGCTGGTTCCAGCCTTATCGGCGATCCTCCTTGCCTCCCTTATGTGTTCAGCCGTTGGAAGCATCACCAGCACGCCATCAGTAAGCCCTGCGGCAAGCTCTATCGCCCTGGGCCCCATGCCGGCAGCGTATACCGGTATCTTGGATTTGGGCCTCAAATACAGCTCAAACCCATTTACGTTGAAAAGGTTCCCATTGAAGGTGCACCTGCCGGATCCAAGGAGCTCGTTAACTATGATGAGCGTTTCCCTCAGCCTTGTAATTGGCCTATCGGACCTGATAGTTTCAGCATACCCCATCGGCGCGACACCGGCCCCTATGCCTAGGGAAAAGCGGCCGTCGGACAGCAGGGATGCGGTTGCCGCGGCCATCGCTATAGTTGTGGGAAGCCTCAGGTGGGAATTGGTTACGCCGGTCGCCACGCCTATCGTTTTGGTACTGAGCGCAGCCGCGCAGCTCATTACAAACGCATCGACGTCCTGAACCTCTACGAACCATGCCCTGTTAAATCCAGCCAGTTCCGCCTTCTTCGCCATCGCGATCAGTTCCGCCGGATTGCCATAGCAGCTCATTGCTATGCCAACCCTTTCGCCCAGCCTCATAAATGGAAAACCCGTTCCATTTTTATAAGCGTTGTGGGAAATTTTCGCCTGCAACCCAACTTCAATGAGGTCCACAACCTTCGCCATCGCCTGATTTATGGCCTTTGCTGTTGAGCCATCACCACGTCCGTGGATACGCCGTGGCAAGGCCGTGGCAAGGTGCCAGTGAAAAGGGGGCGCAATATCGGCTCTCCTTCCTGAACTCAAATGGACGAGCAGCAGGGGGTGTACGGAAGTAATTCTTTGCTGCATGATCGGTAGCATTACGCGATGGAGGAATATTGTCAAAATGGTTATTAGCTCCAGCCATAAAAAATCACAGTGGGCCATATGAGCGCCGTGGACGAATTAAAGGCTGAGCACGCCCTGATCAGGACCATGATGGGCGTCTTTTCCAGGATGTGCGACCTCATGGAATCGGGTGAGGCCGTCGATACGGAACACCTTGATCAGATGCTGGATTTCATTGTAGTGTTCGTAGATAAATGCCATCACAGGAAGGAAGAGGAAGTGTTCTTTCCCAGGGTAGTCGCCCTGGGGCTTCGCGAGCCGGCGGTGATAGATGCGTTTGTCTACCAGCACGATCTATTTAAGGAATATATAAGTGAGCTGAGGGCTGACGTCAGGGAAAAGGGGAAGGGAGGAGATTGGCCCCGGCATCGGTTCATTGAAGTGGCCAGGGATTACATATCCCAGCTGACCGAACACAGCGAGGCAGAGGAGAACGAGCTGTTCGCCATCGCTGGGCCCAGCATCAGCGCGGATGAAAATGATAATCTGGCCGATGAGTTTGAAAGGCTTGAAAGGGAGGAAGTGGGGGCGGGCGAGCACGAAATGTACCGCGAGCTTGCGAGCCGCCTGACGGGGATGTTCCCGCCGAGGGGCGCGCGTGACGTGAAGGAAACTTGAAGAGCAAGAAGGCTGGGCCAGCTCCGCGGGCTATATATGCCATAGGCTACTCGACCATGCCAATTGAAAGGTTCATGGCCATACTCCGGGCCCACACGATAACGCGGCTTGTGGATGTGCGCACGGTTCCAAGGTCGAGGTACAACCCATCCTTCGATGGGACCGCTTTGGCCAACTCCCTGAAGGAGGCGGGCATAACATACGTGCATCTGAAGGAGCTTGGGGGATTAAGGCGCCCCCTGAAGGGCTCGGTGAACGTGGGCTGGAGGAACGCCAGCTTCAGGGGCTTCGCAGACCACATGGGGACCGAGGAGTTCGAGAGGGGGCTAGAAGTGCTCATCAAGGTAGGGGAAACGGGCAGGGCCGTTATGATGTGCGCAGAGGGAAATCCATTCAGGTGCCACCGCTCGCTCATAGCCGATGCCCTGACGGCAAGGGGGATATCCGTGATGCACATCTCGAGCGGGCTGCCGGGAAAACTGCACAGGCTCACCCCATTTGCCGAAGTCAACGGGTACAGGATAACATATCCCACCGAGGGCCCCAGGATGCAGTGAGGGAAGGGAATGGCCATCATGCGGCCCTTATCAACGGGCCGCCCTAGGGCCTCCGGAAGTCCATTATCCGTATCCCTCCATCAGTTCCCCTGGCCTGCCAGTATCCGCTCAACCAGGAGCCCATCCTATGGAATAACCCTCACGGCACGTGATGATACTTCCGCCCATGATGATGACCCCTGAAGGCCCTCATGGCCCACGGATTCAGGGCACCTGACCGTCGCGTTGCAATCCAGCTTCATTGATGTGCAGCAGGGCTTCAGATGGTTTAGTTCAGTTCGTCTATGTATGACCGTGTATTTATTATGAGACCCATTTCGTCCTTACTCCGTCAATGGCCTTAAAATGTGGATCGTCGGTTACGCAGGCAGTCGAAAGGGCCCTGGCCGTAGCGCCTATTAAGGCATCTGCCATTGGAACCTTCCTGTCGTGATTCAGTTCGGCGGCCTCCTTGGCTATCCGTGTATCAACGGGCTTGACCCTGAAGTCCTTGCATAGAAGGCTAACCCTCATCTCCGCCACTTCCCTTCCCTCCAGCTCCTCGGAGACGGCATAGACTTCGTAAACCGTTATGACGGACACCCACCTCTCTGGGGAATTCCGCGCCAGCTCTGTCAGGCCCCTCCTCCGGTTTGCATCCTTGGCGTGGTATAGATGGATGAAGAACCGCGTATCGAACAGCATCACTCTTCTTCCCTGATCCTGTCAAGCAGGCCTATCGCGTCCTCTACCGCTGCGCTTCCGGTGCCCGCGAGGTCAAGCGTGGAGGGGCGCTTCTTGAAAAGCACGCCTTCCTTAGTCGCGGTGACCTCCAGCCTGGTCCCCACAGTGATTCCGTACTTCTCCCTTATGGCCTTTGGGATGGTGGTCTGGCCTTTCCTGGTAACTACTACTTCTTCCATGTATTACTATTTTCAGGTAGTACTAATAAATATTACTACCGTTCTCCTGGCCGGCCTCAAAGGCCGGGCCTCCTGACCCTGTTTGGGCATGGTCCAACCGGGCTTTGCCATCGGCATAGCCTGCAGCTCCTGTTGCCCGGTAATCCAATATGACATTGGCCGGCCGTGCGGGCCCCTCGCATAGTTGGTAGGAGGGCCGTACTGACGATCCAGGTAACTATTTATTTACAGTTTTGAAGCTTTAAGGGCAGATTGAAGTCCGTATATCTCCTCCCCGAAGGTCGGGGTTTTGCCGCCTACCTAAAACCACTAACATTCTCTATAATGGATATCCCGCGGAAGTGAGTGCGAAGAAAAGGGAACTAGCGGCCTTGGCTGAACGGTGCCAAAAAATGCCTGGGAAAAGGGGCTCAGGCCGCTGGTGTTTTATTAAGTGCCCGCGTCTGATGACGTGATAAAGGCTATCATAGCGGCCGTTTCCCGGCACATGGCTGGCACCTCTGTATCTCCATTTTATAGGTAAAAGATGGGGACGTGGTAGACCACGGTATTTCCCACCCTTTCCTGGCCAAACTTGTCCATCGTGATCATGAGCCCTTTACTGGGCCTGTAAGCATCTATGAAGCTGTGGTAGCTTCTCCCCAGGTTCCCGCCGCCGAGCTTCACTTCAACGGGCAGGACCTCGTCGTTCATCAAAAGGACGAAGTCCACTTCCCCCTTACTTGTAGTCCGCCAGTACCTTATGCTTCCGCCCACGTCCAGCAGCTCCCTGAATACGAAGTTCTCCGCAATCCTTCCCTGGTCTTCACGGTTGTCAAACGGAACAAAGTTCCCTATGGCTTGGTTGCGCAGGCCCATATCGAAGAAGTAAACCTTGGGCGCCTTCTTCAGCTCCGTGCTGAGGTTTCTGTAGTAAGGCCTGACCAGCTCTGCTATGAATGTGTTGGTGAGCACGGAGAGGAATCCCTCCGCCTTCGTACGCGCGATTCCGAGCGCCTGTGCAGCCGATTCGAGGAGGAATATGTTGCCCGCATTGAATGCGGAGAGCCTGACGAAGTCTTCGAACTTCCTGCTGTCGGTTATGCCGAAGTAGGACGCTATATCGTCCTGTATATATAGCCTGTAGATGTTCCGTAGGATCGCCTCCTTATCCTCCGGGTCCTCCTTCTTGACCACCTCCGGATAGCCTCCGTAGATGGCGTATTCCTTCCAGAGCTTCAGGAGGTCTTCAGCGAACGCCGGCTCCCCTATCGTTTCGGCCTCACCATGTATAAACTCCATAAGGGACCCGTGCTTGTCTTCATATATCCTGTATAGGCCTTCATCCTTAGCCTGGACAAATTCTTCGAAGCTCATCGTAAGAAGGTCGAAGACTAGCGCGCGCCCGACAAGATGCTGCAGCACGTTGGACCTGATCTCCATGGATGAGGAGCCGGAGACGTAGAGCTTGACGCCGTGGCCAAATTCATCGAAGATGAGCTTGAGTTTCTCGCCTGAGCCGTGCACCCTTTGCACCTCATCCAGGAAAAGGGTGAGCTTTCCTGCGCCCTTGAACCTCCTTACGAAATCCAGCGGGCCATCCTCCAGCTGCCGGCGGTAAGTAGGGTCTTCCAGGTTGACGAACGGCCTGTCCCCAGCGGTGCCATCAGCTATCTGTTTGAGGAGGGTCGTCTTTCCCGACTGTCGGGGCCCCCTGATCACTATCATTTCCTTCCATGGTGCGTACTTGGCCAGCGTTTGGCTTAGCTTCCTCTTGAACAGCTTGTCCATTTAACCCTATTATTTTTTATTATTTATAAATTTAACCCTATTAAATTTATTTGCCGCCTCCAGATAACCTATGCATGTCCACCTATCAGGCCCGCTCTGTGGTGGATGCCTTCCATATTGTGCAGGCTGGCAGGCCTGCCGCAGTAAAGTATCCGTGCGATATCAGATTGCCAGCTTAATTTTGGAGCCCTTGGGTTTAAAGCCGTTAGCTCGATACCTCTACTCACTAGGATAGGGCCTGTATTCTGAAGGGGGTGTGCTGTTGCTGCCGCTTTGGTTACCACCGACGCCATTTGATATGGCCTTCTTGCCCAGGGGATTGCCAGCCCCAAAAAAATCCCTAATACCTTTATAAATTGCGCCGTCAACAGAGCATCTGATAACAGATGAGCGGTAACCAGGCCGATTGGAACGCATGGAATGCGCAGGCCATTATAGAGTTCCGTAGGAACCACGGAAAGGTGGGAGGCAATTTTGAAGGCGCACCACTTCTACTTCTTCATCATATTGGCGCGCGTAGCGGCAAGCCGCGCATAAATCCGATGATGTACCTCAAGGACGGGGATCGCTACCTGGTCTTCGCTTCAAAGGGGGGATCGGACACCAGCCCTGACTGGTACCACAACATCAAGGCACACCCGGATGTCCAGATAGAGGTCGGAGATGAAACGATCGATGTCCGCGCTGAGGAGGTCACTGGCCCTGAGCGCGACAGGCTATACGCTCGTCAGGCCTCACTGTATCCCAGCTTCGCTGAATATCAGCGCCGAACCAAGAGGATCATCCCAGTGATCGCGCTGATCCCCCGGGCCGTGCGTAGGTAGCCAACATCATCATAACGCATTCCCTACTGGATGAAGATGATAGATTATGATTGTGCTTTCATACTGAACCTTCAGCCCCTGTTGCCAGATCATCAACGTCTTTCAGGGAGCCGGCAAGGAAAAGGCCAATGAAGGGGCCCAGGAAGGGCAGCTATAAGGCGAACGCCTCTCCTGAATCTACATCAGAAAATCCAATTTTGGAGGGCACCTCGATGTGTCCCTTGGGCAGGCGCATGCGAAAATTTACGCCTAAAATGCAAGCAAGCTGGGCATAGTGATATTGGCCGCAGCGGCCCGTCCGGCCTTCCGTCATGCGCTACCGAGGGCAAAACGAAGAAGGAGCTATTGAGCAATTTA
Organism: archaeon; assembly: GCA_021798095.1. GTDB lineage: Archaea > Thermoproteota > Nitrososphaeria > Conexivisphaerales > UBA164 > JAJZYL01. The sequence continues at coordinate 8,261 of JAJZYL010000050.1, forward strand.
AGGGAGGCCATAATGGCTTACGATTATCTGAGCAGAAAGCCTGCGGCTTAAGCCGTAGGATGAATGCGATATGCATATATATGTGGCAGGCATATAATTATAGATGGTATCCCAAAGGTGGAAAAGAAGCAATAAATCTGTCTATAATGTGGGATACCATTTGATATGGTGCCCAAAATACCGCAG
>JAJZYL010000051.1 GCA_021798095.1 archaeon
AACGTAGGTGATCGCGTATTTGTACATCATCACGTTCCATGTTACAACTGTTATTACTGTAAGCACGGAAGCGAAACGATGTGTAACCATTATAGGACCAGTAATATACACCCAGGCGGGTTCTCCGAATATTTTAGAGTCCCGGCTTGGAACATAGAAAGGGGAGGTATGCTTGCCTTGCCGCCGAGTATATCCGATGAGGCCGCTAGCTTCATAGAACCTGCCGCTTGCTGTATACGTGCCCTCAATAGGGCCAGAGTGGAAAAGGGTGATGTAGTACTGGTATCCGGGGCCGGCCCGCTCGGCCTAATTCATAGTAGGCTCCTGGAAGAGAGAGGCGCGAAAGTTATCATTAGCGACATCAAGGATGAGCGCTTGGCAATGGCAAAGAAACTAGGTGGGAGGCTGCTGTTAAACGCTTCTAAACCAGACTATTTACAGGAGATTAAAGGTGAAACAGAAGATAGGGGTGTAGATTTAGCTGTCATCGCGACCGGCAATCCGGCCGCTATAGCTCAGGCCTTTAAAGTGGTAAGAAAGGGCGGCACAGTTTGTCTCTTCGGCGTCCCAGTGAAGGGCTCCAAGCTGGATTACGATATAAGCGATATATTTAATTCAGAGGTCAACATATGTACTAATTATGGGGGAACTGAGAAGGAAACCAAGGAGGCGTTGCGACTTATGGTAAGTGGTAATCTAAAGCTAGAAGATCTTATAACCCATAGGTTCTCATTGGAGAGGTTTAATGATGCTGTAGCTACAACATCAAAGGGGGACGCGATGAAGGTGATCATGGTGCCGTGATGACGATAAAAATGGAGCCTAATGATATCCCCAGGTGTTTCTTAGCGATGGTGAATAAAATTTGAGTTGGGGCTTAAGGAATCGGCTGGCTAAAATATTGGATCCTAATGCTGGAAATACCGTGATGCTGGCCGTTGATCATGGGTACTTTCAGGGTCCTACTAGCGGGTTGGAAGTTCCGCGAAAGACCATAACTCAATTGCTTCCTTACGCTGACAGCCTGATGCTGACCAGGGGCATACTCCGCACTTCCGTAGATCCATCTAGTAAAGTTCCAATAGTGCTCAGAGTTTCGGGTGGAACCAGCATATTAAAGGAGCTATCTAACGAGGTTATAACCACTTCCATTGAAGAGGCCATAAGGTTGAACGCTTCGGCGGTGGCCGTATCAATATTCGTGGGCGGGGAGCATGAGAAGGAAAGCCTCAACAACCTTGCCGAACTAGTAAATCAAGGGGAAAGGTATGGTATGCCGGTTCTCGCAGTCACTGCGGTAGGTCGTGATATGAACAGGGATGCTCGCTATCTTGGGTTGGCAACCAGGATAGCTGCAGAGTTGGGAGCACACATAGTAAAAACATACTATTGCGAGAACTTCGATAAGGTGGTGGAAGGTTGCCCCGTGCCCGTGGTCATTGCAGGAGGTAAAAAGATCTCTGAGGCAGACGCCCTAAAACTGGCATATGATGCGATCAATGCCGGGGCTGTAGGGGTGGATATGGGCAGAAACATATTCCAGTCCGACTATCCAGTAGCCATGATAAAGGCGGTTAGGGCTATTGTTAAGGAGAGGGCCAGCGTTAGCGAGGCCTTGGCCATTTATCAAAAGGAGAGATAGATTGCATTAGGCGGGCAGCATAGCAATTGAATGGGCTCCGGGTATAGGCGTTGTCTGTGGCATTCAATGTAACTTAGTGTTAGACAGGGAGAATTTGATTATTGTTACAGACAGTTACAAATTGATATTTTAGCCCTCAGTGTGATTTACAATCGTTACGAATTTTACAATAGTTAATATACTATAATTACATGTTCAGGCTGGGAGGTTGTTATTTGAACCAGTTGAATGTCTGGGATTTTATTTAGAAAATATAACATATTTATATTATCAAAAACGATGGTAATATCATGATGGAAGAATATAAAATCAGTCCGATAGGTTACGTCCAGACTGATGCGCCAATAAAAACAATAAAGGAAGATCCGGACACCGTAACATCCAAGCTCATAATAAAAGGCGAGTTTGTCGATGGTTTGGTCGGGCTAAATGGATTTTCTCATATTATAATTCTTTCTTTTCTTACAGAATTGAGGGCGTTTGAGAGAAATGCCATGCAGGTCAAAATGAGGAGATTCATAAAGTACGGGTTTACCCTTGAGGAATTACCATTGATTGGGGTCTTCGCTTCAGATTCTCCAAATAGACCGAATCCTATTGCTATTTCTATCGCTAGACTTCTTCAAATTGACAATAATGTGCTTACAGTAAAGGGGCTAGACATATTCAATAATACACCTATTCTGGATATCAAACCATACACCCCGGAGAGGGTCGTTTCTGGTTTATCATTCCCCCCTTGGTATGAAAACCTTATTTCCAAAATAAGGGGCAAGTAGCTTCAGAACTTGACGCATGCTAAGTTCACCCCTCTAATCAAGCATTAACCTACCTTTTTTACAATTAGATTCCTTGTAAGTCCGGATTTATTGAAGTTCACCTGGCTAAGCTGACCATATCTTCCTATTATTCCTTATTGCCTTGGATAGCCCACGTCAGTGTAAGACCAAGACACATATGACACCCCCCCGATGCAATAATCGAGGTGATAAGCAACGATCATCGCAAACGGGGAGGTGTACCTTAGGGATGAGGATATCTCCCTTTTAAGGGAAGAGGAAGCCTACGTGAAGAAGAGGTACGGAGCAGTGGCCAGGACGCTGTCCAACAGCGAAATACTAAGGATCTCCAGGGGACAGGCAGCCAGGATGATAGGCCTGGGCAGGAGGCAGATGCAGAGGGTGGTCAAGCGCTTTAGACAGGAGGGCATAGCCGGCCTGAGGTTAAAGTCCACCAGGCCCCACAGTTCCCCCAACAGGACGTCGTTACGGATAGATAGAGACCATGGTGGTGGAGGTAAGGAAGGCCACGGGCTTCGGTGCTGACCAGATAGCGAGGATAGTCAACAAGGGCCTTTCCATGGAGGATGATGGATTGAGGATAACTGATACGACCTGTTACAACATCATGGTCAGGTATGGCCTCGTCGAAGCTGAGAGGAGGATGACGAAGGAGTACAGGTCGTTCGAGTGGAGCCGTCCAGACGAGCTGGTGCAGGCTGACCTGACCTCCTTCAACGGCTACCCGATCCTGACCATGGAGGACGACAACTCCAGGATGGGATGGGCCATCCGGCTACAGGATCAGAAGGATGACTCGGTGGTGGAGGCCATGAACGAGCTGCACCCTGACAAATTTAAGAACCTGCTCACCGACAACGGGTCGCAGTTCTCCAGGAAGAACTCCACCATGAGGACCTACTGTGAATGGAACATAAGCGGGAAACACATCTGGACCTCCGTCCACCACCCTCAGACCATGGGGAAGCTGTCGGCATTCCAGAAGGGTATGAAGAGGTTCCTCAGGCACAGGCTAGGCAGGAGCAGGGACGGTGCAGCAATAGATGAGAACGCAAGGGCCTACTTAGATTGGTATAACAATGGAAAGGTGGTGTCCACCACTAAATGCACTCCCAGGCAAAGATATTCGGGCCATATGGCCGAAGAAGATGATGGCTGGTACAGCAGGCTCGTAGTATCCCTTAAATTGGAGGCCGTGCTACCCCTGTGTTGCACCGATGGGGGGTGACACAGGTCCCTTGGTTTTACACAACTATATCTGTTCTTGGCTCAGATATATTTAAAAGCTGTTCAGGGTAATGCCCGAATGAGGCCTTAATCGTGGGTAATGATGAGAAGGAAAGTTTGAAGCAGAGGGTTTTAAAATATCACTCATTTTATGGTGGGAAGATTTCAACCGAGCTCAAATGCCCGGTCTCCAGCCTGAACGACTTTTCACTCTGGTATACGCCGGGCGTAGCCGATGTGTCCTTAGCCGTAGCAGCAAATAAGGACCTTTCGTTTGAGTACACCAACAGGCATAATTCAATAGCTATCGTAAGCGATGGGACCAGGGTGTTAGGGCTGGGCAAAATAGGGCCAGAAGCGGCGCTTCCGGTGATGGAAGGGAAGGCGCTGCTTTATAAGTACCTCGGCGGGGTCGACGCCTTCCCCATAGTCCTCAATACGACAACCGCCGAAGATCTCATCCAAAGCGTACTTTGGATGCAGCCATCATTTGGGGGAATAAATCTGGAGGATATTGAGGTGCCCAAGTGTTTTTCCGTGCTTGAAAATTTGAGAAAGGTGGCTACCATTCCTGTCTGGCACGATGACCAGCAGGGCACCGCGTCCGTTATAGTGGCCGGCTTTATGAATGCAATCAAGGTCGTAGGGAAGAAGATTGGGAACGTATCCGTAACCATAATCGGAGCTGGCGCCTCCACCATTACTGCCGCAAGGTTGCTATCCAAGGCTGGGCTCCCAATTGGCAATATAACCATGGTTGACACCAAGGGAATACTTAACCCTGATAGGGAGGACCTTGACAGGCTCCTGTTCACCAACCCCTGGAAGTACGACCTGGCCATCAAGACCAACAGGGAGCGGAAGACTGGGGGCATGGCCGAGGCATTTAAGGGGGCCGATGTGTGTATAGCGGCATCGTCTCCAGGTCCGGGGATAATAAAGAAAGAATGGATAAGGACAATGGCCGATGACAGCGTTGTATTTGCGCTAGCTAACCCCGTTCCTGAGATCTGGCCCGACGAGGCGAAGGAGGGTGGCGCAGGGGTCGTTGCTACCGGTCGCTCGGATTTCCCTAATCAGGTTAACAACTCGTTAATATTCCCTGCCATGTTCAGGGGTACGCTGGATTCGAGGGCCACTTCCATAACGGATGAGATGGCGCTGGCAGCTGCAAATGAACTTGCCAGCTATGCAGAGGGCAGAGGCCTTTCGCAAGTTCACATTCTGCCCACTATGGATGAGTGGGAGGTCTATCCAGTAGAATCGGCTGCCGTGGCGCTGAAGGCTGTAGAACAGGGGCTGGCCAGGCGCAAGGCGAGCAGGGATGAATTCATTGAAGATGCCCGTACAAGGATCAAGGCTTCGAGGGATCAGGTGGGCCTGCTCATGAAGGAAGGCTTAATAGCCCCATTTCCCAAGTGATATTGATGGTAGCCAAGGATATCGTTTTGAGGAAGGCAAAGGAATCAGATGTACCTTCCCTGGTAGAGCTGATTACAAGGTTAAAACGGCTAAACGAGGAATTTGACCCGCTTTTTAAGGTATCCGACAACATTAAGGAGGAAGGGCTCAAATACATCAAGAGCGCTATTGATTCAGATCGCTGTCTGGTAGTTGTTGCTGAACGTGGATCAAAGGTAATCGGGATGGTCAAGGTGGACATCAAGGAAAGGTTGTTTTACGAACCGCACGAGGAGGGCCATATAGTTGACCTTTATGTCCTGCCAGAATTCAGGAGGCTAGACGTAGGAAAGAAGCTGATCGCCCATATAATCAATAGCCTGAAGGGCAGGGTCGGAATAATAACCGTAGAATTTCCAACCTTGAACAGGATCTCCGTGGGCTTCTATACAGAGATGGGCTTCCGCTCAGTCCTAAGTTATTATGTGAAGTCGAGCTCGGAGCAATCCAGTGATGCAAGAACAGTAAAGAACGCCCCTAACTGAAGTCCGCAAATACATGAAGGCCTGGTCACGAATAAGCTTAAAAATAGTTCCATGTATACATAGCGCTGAACAAAGAGTGCCGCCGTAGCTCAGCGTGGTAGAGCAGCTGTCGAAAGGCTGAAGCTGTTAATCCACGCGGAGACCAGTTGGTCGCCCGTTCAAGTCGGGCCGGCGGCGCTAACCAACTACTTCCTAATTTATATGGCGCTAAAAATCAACGCGGCTTGACGGCATCGAATAGCCTGTTAAAGACCCTGAGCTCAACCTCCAGCTGTTTGACGATTTCCATTTGCTGTAGCCTTCCGTCATCCGTGATTATGTAGGTTTTCTGGCCGCCTTCAAGCTCCATTATAAGCCCCCTCCGCTTTAACCTCTTGATAAGCGGATATATGGAGCCAGGGCTTGGCTTCCATTCACCTTCGGTTAACCTCTCAATGTTTCTAAGGGCTTCGGTCCCGGATATGGGATACCTTGAGCACAGGCTTAGCAGATACGCCTCAAGCAATCCCTTTGGCGCCTTGACCGCCTTTTTAGCATTCATTTCTTAAACCTTAAACTAGGGGGGTGATATACATTTGCCATGGAGGACATTAACCAGGATATATATACTTCGTTTGGCAGCAACAGGGGGCTGGTTTTACTGGATAAGCTGGACGAACTGGAGTCCATAATTTTCGACTTTGACGGGACAATAGTGGATGTGATAAACTCTTACAATCAAGCGATTCTAAACACGGTAAAGATAATCTTTGGAAGGGCAACGGGGAAGATCCCTCCAGACGATATAATAAAGAGGGCCATTTTCACCCTAAGATCTTCCGGCGGTTTCAATAACGACTGGGATGCATCCTATACGATAATAATGGGGCTGTTTGCAGGCCTGCCAGAGGATGCCCTTAAGACCATTGCGGGCGATATGGGCGCCATCAACAGGGATATCAGGAGCGTCGCAGCAAGGACGAACATGGAGAGCTGTATTTCTTCTTTGACTTACATCTTAAAGTACGCCGATGAAAGAGGGGTTAAGAGTATCGATGAGGGATTTGAAAGCCTCTACAGGAAAAAGGACAAGCTCAATTATTTAAACGAATTGAAGCAGAAGCTTGGATATCCGGGTGGGCCGGATAAAAGCATCCTGTCCGCCCTGTTTGAAGAAATATTTTTGGGCAAAGAACTGTTCCTTAAGGTGTACAACCGTGAGCCCAGGTTGCATCTTAGCCGAGGGCTTATAGACGAGGAAATGGTCATACCCGATAAGGAGGCTATATCGTACATAAAACGAAAGTTCAATGGAAAAATAGGTGTGGCCAGCGGACGCCCCCGGGTAGCGGCGGAAAGGACATCCGGCGACATGATGCATCAATTCATCAATGAAAAAGGGGCAATATTCCTAGACGATATAGTTGCAGAGTACAGCAGGAGGCTTAAGGAATCAAGTACCGCTAAATGGCCTGGCAAGCCCGAACCCTTTTCCCTGATAAGGTCCATGGAAAAGCTCGGCGTTACCTCTTCATATTATGTCGGAGACTCATATGAAGATCTTCTTATGGCCCAAAAGGCTAGGGATAACGGATACAGTGTGAATTTCATAGCGGTATATGGTTCGTCATTGGACCCACAGAGGACAATGAAGCTGTTCACCGAGAAAAGGGCTAATGCCATAATCCCCACCGTCAACGAGCTCAAATACATAATTTAGGGTCTGTTGAAATCCGCCGGCAACGTATCTAAGGGCTGTACAGCAGGGGCTTAATGGGGAGGGAAGCTATCAGTGGCTAACCTTGATTGGCGCTGGATTTACAGAAAATGGGTCCTTCCAGGGTTCCAAGCAGGGCAGCTCGTTGTCTGAGCTAATTGCTATATGAAGGTTTTTTGGAAAGCCTTTGCCCTTTAGCCTGAAGTATAGTTCCTCCCTCTTCCTCCTGTGAGGAACCATCAGGAACTTAACCGCTAACACCGCCTCCCTCTTCTTGTAGGCGGCAAACTCTCCCATGAACTTGACTATCTTATCAAGCTGTTCTGCCCTTACGCTTATGTAATCACGCGAGGAGCTCTTTGCTTCGATTGCGACGAGCCTGCCTTCGTTATTATTTATCGCTAGGACGTCCGGCAGGAACGGGGATGGAGAACCAAGCCTCACCGCGAACCATCCGGCCCTCTGAAATTTTTTAACAAGCTGATCTTCCCAGTCGTAACCCTTCTTCCGATTGTTCATCTAGACGTCAACCCCTTTCAGCCCTTTCCTTGCAGCTGATTGTGTCCTGGTAACTGATGGATCCAGCCGCCTTCTGAGCGCAAGTCTGATCGTTGTCACATCGGTCAGGAAAAGGGCTTCAAGCAATGATCTGGCTATATCCGTGCTGTCTGCAGAAATTTCCAAAACCCTGAACCTCAATGCTTCGATCATCCGCCTTACCAAGGCGAACCGCTCCTCCACGATTTCTTCCTCCTTTTTCAGTTTAAAGAGGACCAGAGGCACGCCTACGCTCATTTCCCAGGCGGTGATGCCGTTGTGTATGACCTCCATTATATCCTCCTGGGCGCAGTGCAACTTGGCATTCTCACTAAGCAGGTATCTGAACCTAAAGGC
>JAJZYL010000052.1 GCA_021798095.1 archaeon
AAGCTGCTGGGCTGGACGGTCGCACAGAGGAGGGATGACAGGATCGGCTGTGCGCTGTTCTCCATGGAACTCTAGCACAACCTGTTCAATCTGGCATCGTAGAATTAAGTCCCACAGCCTAATCTTAGGAAAGCCTTTTATAGTAAACTGTGGGTTAATATTTCATATGTCAGATATATTTCTTTATTTCTCAATATTCATAATAGTAGTTGTAGTAGGCGTATTCTTGAGCGGGTTACACATCCTAAGGGAATGGGAGAGGGCGCCGGTCCTAACCCTTGGGAGGTTCATGGGTATCAAGGGTCCAGGCCTCGTATATGTATTTCCGTTCATAAGTAAGATGCCCATGAAAATTTCGACCAGACTACAGGTGTACTCATTCGTCACCGAACAGACGCTGACGAAGGACAACGTGCCAGTGGACGTTGACGCCGTGATGTATTTCATGCCTGCCGATGTGCAGAAGAGCGTCCTGAGCGTCGAAAACTACCGCGCTGCTACGGAGTATGCGGCTCAGACCACGCTGAGAGAGGTGGTAGGCCAGACCGTATTTGATGAGCTTCTTGCTGAGCGGGAGAAGATAGGAACGATAGTAAGGGGGATAATAGACGAAAAGACCGAATCCTGGGGAATAAAGGTCACCGCAGTGGAGGTCAGGGACCTGAAGATACCATCTTCGCTACAGGCTGCCATGTCGGCGCAGGCACAGGCCGAAAGGGAAAGGAGAGCCAGGGTTACGCTCGCGTTGGCAGAATCACAGGCGGCTGAGAAGATGGTTCAAGCGGCTGACCAGTACAAGAATAATGAACTGGCGTTCCAGTTGAGGTGGATGAACATGCTGTATGAGCTTGGCCTCAGGTCCAACAGCTCACTCGTAATGATACCCTCCAACATCCCTACGGCCGGGCTATCTCCACTCGGGCTCTTCGATGTAAAGGACCTTATGGCTAAGGGAAGTAAGAAGAAGGAGCAAGAGGAAAAGGGGGCACAGCAGTAAGTAAGTCGTTATGAATCGGCTACTGTTTGCCGTCGTCATCATCACGCTGGTTCTAATCCCAGTTTCCACCGTGAGGAGTCAGGCGCCTGCCAAGGTCGTGGTGGTAAATTTCAACTATACTGTCGACCCTGGAGCATCGGCAATGATGAGGCAGGCTGTTGGCACGGCCATGAACGATCACGCCGTGGCCATACTCATAGTCATGAATTCACCCGGGGGCTACCTTTCTGATATGCTTGACATAATAAATTCAATTACCCTTGCCAATCAATCCGGAATAGCGGTCTACACTTATGTCCCGCAGAACGGCATTGCAGCATCGGCGGCCAGCTATATCTCCATGGCGACCAACAGGATATTGATGGCGCCTGGAACCGAAATCGGCCCTTCTACTCCGATAGTGGTGGGCGGGACGGCACTGGAGCAGAACCACACCGAAGATGCCATGCTCAAGCTGATGGTCGGATTGGCCAATGAGTGGGGGAGGAATTCAACGGCTGCCTACAACATGGTGTTATATGATACGGCATACTCAGCTAACCAGGCGCTCCAGTACAATGTCATAAACGGGGAAGCAAGCAATATCACCGTGGCGGAGGCCTCATTGGGAATAGGCGGCCTCCCTTCGGTCACCGTAGGCGAAAGCTACTATGACCAGTTTCTGAGCGCATTGAGCAACTCCACCCTCGATGGGGTGCTTATACTCATCGGCATGATAGCGATCATACTGGACCTGCTGCATCCGACGGTGCTGCTGAGCATAGGTGGGGTTATCGCCATAGTGCTCGGGCTCATAGGGGCGGAAGTGATAAACGCGTCAGTGCTCGGGATCGTAATACTGGTGCTGGCTGCGGTATTCCTCATTGTTGAGCTTAAGACCGGGCATGGTGTGGCGTTCCTCGCCGCGATAGCAACCGGTGCTGCCGGGATCTATTTTCTAAATCAGGGAATAGGGTATTCTCCGGCTCCAAGCGGCTGGGACCTGATCGTATCGATAATAATTATACTGATAGCCGGCGTTTTCATTTCCTTCTACATCAGGCGGGCCTTCAAATTCATAAGGACGAATAAGGTATTTACCGGTAGTGAATCAATGATCGGCGTTAACGGGTTGGCCACAACCGACATTGATCCAAACGGCGAAGTATCCATCGACGGCGTCAGGTGGCGGGCGTTTTCTTCATCAGGAAAAATTGGCAAGGGCAGGCGGGTTAAGGTAGTGGCGGTCAATGGCATCGTGCTGCGGGTTGAACCCTATCCCGGTGAACAGGAAGCCCATACTGGGCAGTAGGTTAAGAGAACGATGATGGACGGCGGGATCTTCAGGAGGGTCGGCGCCAAGTATGACACCCTGGTCAAGCTTACCACCATGAACCAGGACAGGAGGTGGAGACTGAAGGCGCTGAGCATGATCAGGGGGCTCGACAGCCCGTCGATCCTTGAACTGGCCTCCGGCACCGGCCTGATCACCAGAGAGCTGTTGAAACTCTATCCATCGGCCACGATCCTGGCAATCGACAGCTCACCGTCCATGGTGGCAAAGCACAGGGCTGAAATCGTGGATGCCAGGGTGCGAGTAAATGTCATGAACGCCCTTGACGCTGAACCTTCGCCCGACAAATTTGACCTGGTTATATCAGGGTACCTTCCAAAATACGTCCCCCTTGACCGGCTGGCTTCAACCATAGACAGGGTGCTCAGGGAAGGGGGCGAAGCGGTCATCTTTGATTTCTCGATCCCCAGCTGGCCGGCCAGGCTTTTCTGGGAGCTGTGGATAAGGCTGCTCAGGGTTCTTCTCTATATTGACCCTGATACAAGGGATATGTCAACTCGCCTCTGGGGATATATAAGAAGAAACGATGGATGGGAACGGCTCCTTGCTGACATGCTATTGAAGGCGAAAGGCAAGGCATACCGGGTGGAGACCGTCAGGGTTAGCTTTGGGGCATGCACGATCCTCCACCTTGAGCCCGCCTGACCGGCGTATCATTCCTGGATTACCTTACCTATGTTAGCACACCGGGACAGGAGTTCCACCTTTGAAAGGCCCTGCGGTATGACCAGTTCATCCACGTCCCTTATTGAAAAAATGTATTTTGTAGCGGTTTGATTGTCTATATCTTTCAGGGTCAGCTTCTTTACGTTCCTTATCAGTATCCTCTTATTGGCATCGGCTATCTCCTTCCCTGTAAGTTCCAGCTCATTCATGTGACCCAGGACCTTACTGCCTCCGTTGGTGAGCCCCATCTGGAAGTTCCTCGACATATCAAGCAGGCCGTCAGCCGTCGATTCCATGGCCAGGTACGCATCGTTGGTCACGTCACCGAGCGTCTTACCGGTATCATATGCTAACTCCTTCATCCTCTTGTAAAGGTCATTCCTGATCCCCTTGATGGTTACCGATCTTTTCTCTACGCTTTCATCCTTATCTTCCGACTTTTCTTCAGTCATACTAGTAGTGCCGGATTACCATATATATTAAGATTTCCATGGTTACTTGTATTACTAAGAAATCCTGATCACTGTGCCACCCAAAGATAATAAGTAAAAAATCCCTGCCCTTAAAGACGATGCCCGTACGGTAAACGGTTTGGTCCGCTAGTGGATTAATGGCCGCTCTTACTGAAGCGTTCTGATAAGCGGTAAAAAATTAACCCCTATTCCAATCTAGCGCGCCAAGCGTATGTACAGGCAGGGTCATCAAGGCATGCATAACCAGGAGTGGGCCGGCCAGGATTTGAACCTGGGATCTCCGCCGTGTCAGAGCGATGTGCAAGACCAAGCTACACCACCGGCCCCATGAACTGGCCCGCTAAAGTATCGCAACATGCGACCAGTATCAAGTGGATCATGGCTTAGGTATAAAATGTTTTTTTGGTATATAAGGGCTATCCCTTTTACAGCCAAATGTGCAGGCAGCTTGTCCTGTGGATCTACTTGCGAGCGTCCCAGCTGGGGCGGAAAATCCTGCAAAAAGCTTTTTATCCTTAATGTAAAGTATACTCCTCATGAGTTATGAGGTTAGGATTAAGGGCGCTCAGGCCGGCGATGGAACCACAGGCACCATCGGGTAACCATAGATGGAACCTTGCATAGCCACTGTTAATGGCCAGGCCTTCTATTACTTTGCCAGCCTGCTCAAGCGAGCCGGGATGAGGCTTGAGGCCAGCCTCCCATGGGAAACCGAAGACGAGTCCAGGCTATATTTGACCACAAGGGAGGAAGCCCCCTTGATGAACGGAAGGATGACCCTGCTATACGAGGATATAATCAGGGAGGAGCCGCTGGACCTTCTGATGTTGCTGAACTATGGTAGAAGGATAAGGAAGATAGAGGTAGGCATAGATCCAGGCTCGCACACCGGAATAGCTATCCTCATGAACGGGAGGACTGTGTGGACTACCATATCGATGGACCCTGGGCAGGTGTTGCCCATGATCTCCAGCATGATAAGCGCCCTGGACGCTCCGATCCACGTTAAGATAGGGGATGGAAGGCCTGACATAACCGCCAGCCTGGCAGAACGGCTGCTTCCGATGCTCAGAAGCAAGGATACCGTGCAAGTAGTAAATGAAAGGAGCACCACCCCGCGCGGCAGGGTGCGTTATCAGAAGGATGTGCTTGCTGCGGCGTTAATAGCCATGAGAAACGGCGCGGAGTCAGTATAGCTTAACTGACGGGCCACTTCAGAGGCCTATTGAATTTATGGTGTTCCCGCTGTTGCCGTCTATTAGCAGCACTATCTTCTTCCCCTTGTGGTCATACCTCGCGAACCACACCGGGGCGTGAAGCAGTTCACCCTCCGATACTTCGACCTCCGTTTGAAGCTTCTGTATCATGTGATACTGCTTGTGCGCCCTGTCGCTCTGCAGCTGCTCTACAAGGGTCCTTGCCTGGCCCTTCGCTGCATCTTCGCCCAGGTCACCGTTGAGTACCTTGATGGACTTGACCTTTGAAACATCGAAAAGCACCCTTTCGTTCATCGCAAATTCGTAGTTCTTCGGCTGATACTCCATCAGCGATTTTACCGCTATCACAGGGTAGTTGTAGTTCGCGTCGATAGTGTTTACTGTAACGTTGCCGCCGCCACCATAGCCCCCCATGAAAAAGAGGGTGGGACCGAAGCCCCTCCCCGTAGAGATGAATCTCCTTCCGCCGAAGCCTCCACCCATTCCACCTAGCAGGATCCCGAACACAGCGGCTTCCGTGGCGGTCTGACCCACCTGCGCTGCCACGTTCTGGCTGGTCACGGTGGTCCTTGCTGATACAGTAACAACCCAGTATGGTATGTAACTCAGCGAGAACTCCTCCTTTACAGAGCTCTCCTCTAGATGCCTGTGCAACAGGCCCCTGTCCATCAACTTCTTCACCCTTTCCTCAACCTGGCCCTCATCGACGAACTTTAAGGGCAGCATAGTATGCTTCTGGATGCTCTTCCAGCCATCGTTTGCCAGGGTTATGCTGCTTCCACAGTACTCACACGTAATGATCATTTCACCGAACTTCGGTGTAATGGGTGCACCGCAGCTCGGGCACTTCAGTGAAGTTATGCCAGCCGGAGCCAGAATGTTCTCCTGAGCCTTGGGCTGCCCCTTCTGCCCCTGTAAAGAAGCCCCGGTTGCGGGGGCTCCTACCTGAGCGCCGCACTTGTAACAGAACTTCGCGTCGTCTGGCAGTTCGGCGCCACACTTGTCACAATATATCATCTTCCTCTACCTCCCTCCCTTCACCCGGTCCCCATCGGCTTCCCGCAGTTGGGGCAGAACTTTGAAGTGACCGGCACAATGGCGCCGCAGTTCGGACATGCCTTCGTCGCTGGCTGGCCCACTGGAGCGCCGCAGTTCGGACAGAACTTGACGCCGGCGGGCAGTGGTGACCCGCACTTTGGGCAGTTCCCCTGTGTCTGCTGTGGCTGGCCCGGCTGAGGCTGCGGGGCGCCGCAGTTCGGACAGAAGGTGGCGGTCATCGGTATTATGCTTCCACATTTGACGCAGGTCTTGGTTGGCTGTTGCTGACCCATCCCCTGCATCACCTGGCCGCCCATCGCGTACCCTATTCCCGCACCTGCACCCAGTCCCACCCCCATGCCGGCCAGGGCGCCTGCCCCTCCGGACTGGTTCTTGGCGGCATCGGTCATGGCCTGGCCTGCCTGGTACTGGAGATAATTGACGCCGAGTACAGACATCTCCGAACGCGTATCAACCGCCTTCTGCACCTCCTCTGGAAGGCTTATCGTAAGGCCGGATACCTTATTGATCTCGACCCCGTACTGGGCAAAGTTGTCCGGCGAAACCGAAAGCACCGCCTGCTCGATGGTAGCCAGGCTGGAAGCAATGTCGGTGACCTTCAACCCCTGCTGTTTCATCTTTCCTAACGTATTATATACCAGGAGGACCATCTGCTCCTTAAGCCTCTTTTCCACATCGTCGGATGTTTCAGCCGCGAACGTGCCCACGAACTGATTTATGAAGTTCTCGGGGGAGGAGACCCTCCACCTGTACTCTCCAAAAACCCTGAGGTTTATGATCCCAAAGATTTGATCCACGAACTGGTAGGGCTCTGTGCTTCCGAACTTCCCGTCCATGAACCTCTTCTGCAGGTAATACACTTCAGCCTGTTGCTGAACGCCTACGAAGAACTTCAGAAGGTTGCCGACTATGGGCGCATTAAAATCGCTCAGCGCGTACCTGTTAGGCTTATCGAAGTACGTAAGGACCTTCCCGTCCCTGTAGAACACCGCTATTTCGTCCTCCCTCACGACTATATTGTCGTTTAGCCTGATCAGCCTGGGGACCTTCCACATGACGTTCCCCTCCTTAAACTGTGGCTCCCAGCTTATTGTGGTGGAGCCAAATACGCTTCCACCCTTTGAAATATCGTTTTTGTTTGCCATCTACCTATTTCACCCCGTCACCAATACCCCTTCTATAGCTTCAAGCCTTACCGACCACTTTCTTTTAAAGTCAACCATGGCCGAGCTAACCGCATCAAGGGACGACTTGTTCGAAAGGGCCGTAGCCTGGTCGTACTGGAGCTTTGAGGTGGCCTCCACCAGGCTCAGAGCGGAATTGACGAACTCGTAATCATAATTGTAAAGCGCGTTGAGCTTGTCCTCGTTTATGCTTATCGCAGCAACAAGGGGGGCGTAACCCTGCTGAGCGTACCGCACCTTTCCGCTCAACTCCTGAAGCTCGAAGATCAGGGATCCCACAGATGAAAGGCTTGCAAAGTCGCCGGCTACGACCATCTGCTTTCGGTAGGCTTCAAGGTTCGCCCTGGCTTGATCAACCTTGTCGGCCACCTGATGCCTCAGCAGGTCATCCGCCACCCTGAGGTCGTCGGTCTTCCTGTACTGCCTCAGCCCCGGTACCAGAACCTCAAGCTTCTTAGCTATGCCGCGGTTGTCATCAATCTGTTTTCGTATATCAACATCATTATCCTTACCGGACAATATGAATCAAAACACATGCGCCTGATATATATTAATATAGTTATCGGTCGATTCACCGTCTTTAATATTCACAGTTCCTCCTGGAGCTACCCTGTAATACGGCATTAAATGGGATCAACATGTAACGCTGACAATTATACCCTTAAATTTTTCAAACACTTTTAAATACTCCTTTCATTTGCTATGAATAGTAATCCATGAATCATTCGGGTACAGACGGAACATTGAAAGAAGAGGGGAGGGAGGACGCCGGCCCCGCAGGAAGCCAAGTGCTACACGATATCCCCTGCCACAGATGGCCATCTACTCTTACATATGAACACAAATCTACGGAGGCAAAAAATGGCCGATAATGACAGATACTTCAGGCCGGGGGTTCTGCTCTTCCCCCTCAGGAAATACGCATCGGGCATCCAGATGCGCTTTATCACCTCGTTCATAAGGGCTGGGATGTCCGTTCTGGACCTGGGAAGTGGCCCGGGCTTCTTTACGCGGGCCATATCCAGGGCCGTTGGTCCTGAAGGCATTGTATATTCTGTGGACGCAGACATAAGGGCAATAAAGAAATTGACGGAGAGGCTGAGCAGGATGCATATAGATAACGTTAAGCCACATACGTCCTCAGCGGCCAGTATACCGTTCGTGCCAGATGGCTCCATAGACGCGCTATTTTCCAACGGGCTGCTCTGTTGCATGAGGGATCATAATGATGCTGTCAATGAAATGGTCAGGTGCATAAAACCTGGGTCCCT
>JAJZYL010000053.1 GCA_021798095.1 archaeon
TTAATATAAATATCTTTCAGATGATTCAATAGTCCCTTTCTCTACTGCACGATATCACGCGCTCAAGGGCTGCCAGATTGATAGGCTTCCCTATCCCCAACGGATCCTTGTGAATAGCCAGATCAACCTATTAAGTAACCCATTATCACCCAGTATAAGGTGCTGATAATCTGACAGGTTTTAATTAAATTTGCCCGATGATAAGGCGCCACTCGATCCATGCAGGGGTGTAATAATAGGTTAAATATATATCAATATATATATTATAAAGGAAATCTAAATATATGTTCTTTTCGCCGATATGACCTGTGAAAGGCAAGGAAGGCTCTAAGAGCATTGATGAATTGCCTGTTACAGGGTTTCATTGGGGACTTAGTACGCTGGCAGCGATGGGAATATTCTTGGACGGCTATGATTTAAACGTTATAGCCTTTTCCGTGCTGCTGGTATCTTCTTATTTTAAAGTTTCGACAACAAGTGTTTCGTACGCATTGCTTCTAGCAAGTGGCCTCATAGGCATGGCAATAGGCGGCGTTACCTTGGGGGGGATAGCGGATAAGATAGGCAGGAAGACCATGTTCATCACAAATATAATACTATTCATATTCTTCACCCTATTATCGGCCGTAGCCACCAATGTACCAGAACTTATAATATTCAGGGTCCTCATGGGTATAGGCCTTGGTGCGGACTATCCCATAAGCTCTTCCTTGATAGCCGAGTTCGCGCCAAAGCGTGACAGGGGGAAGCTGCTCATGTATGGAATTATGTTCTATTGGTTAGGAGTCCTAGTATCCGGCGCCGTAAACTACTTTGCGCTCCCATTGGGTGCGGCTCTATCATGGAGGGTCGCGTTGGGAGTTGGTGCTGCAATAGCAATTCCAGTTATAGCGGCCAGATGGTTCATGCCAGAGTCAGCAAGATGGCTTAACACAGTAGGGAGGAATGATGAAGCAGAGTTGGTGATGGAAAAGGCCATGGGCCCTGGGGATTACAATATACCTCAACAAAGGGCGGTGGGGATCAAGGAACTCTTCTCAAAACACTGGAAGCAGCTAGCTTTCGTCCTTATAACATGGTTTGCCTTTGATGTAGGGGCCTACGGGTTTGGGTTCTATACGCCAACCCTTTATTATGAACTGGGCATCAAGAGCTTGAGCACAGTGGTGCTCTTCGGTACTATAACCGCGCCCTTCCCTATCCTAGCTTATCTGGCGCTGATGAGGATCATAGATAGATACGGAAGGAAATATCTCTCGCTGGTGGGCTTTGCAGTCATGGCGGTCGTTCTGGTAATTCTAGTGCCGCTCGTGAACATCACCCCATATGCCCTCCTCCCCCTCTTCATACTATTTTCTTCGTTTGAGCAGTGGCCTGGCGGGATCTTTTCATTTTCATATTCCACGGAGCTCTTTCCAACCAACGTGAGGGGGCTGGCGCAAGGCCTTGGCACTAGCGTAAGCAGAATAGGGGGAATCCTAGGGGTATTGCTATTTCCTATCATTAAGGGATACGGGCTCATCTATGGAACGGTCTTCTTCCTAGTGTTCATCCTGTTGGCGATAGCCCTAACGGCGATCATGGCGCCAGAAACATCCAGGAAATCACTTGAAGATACGAGTTCCTGAACGTACTGGACTGGGTTTTCATAGTGGTTTTGTAAGCGCTTTCTGGATCAGCCTGCCCGCCTTCAATTAATAGGGATTGTTATAATTAGATGGGGAGGTCAGATCGTTCTATGCCCCATCAAATAGCTGATAATATATAAGCGCGATGACACTGCGATAAGGTTAAAAATATGGGCGCTGCAATTCGCATGAACTGCCCCGATAGCATAGCCTGGCCAATGCACTCGCCTCGTAAGCGAGAGACCGCGGGTTCAAACCCCGCCCGGGGCTACTATGGATAAGTTTGAACCTCACCCTTTTAATAGCATGAGCAGGGGGCCAGGTGGAATTTCAAAGGTCTATGACGACCTTGAACCGCTTAGTGAAAGGGAAAGCGTCAGGAAATGGCTTAATGCTCTCAGGAGCGGGAACTACAGGAAGGGAAACATCTACGCCCTGAGGCGCTATTTGAGATGGCTGAAGTCAAAGGGCTTCGAGGCGGACCCGGACAGGCTGATCGATGAATACATGAATGGAAATAACAGGACCCCCGTCACCCATATAAGCAGGCTGCTTGAATACAGCCAGGAATACCCCTCCGAGAACAGGGAGACTGTCAGGAGGGAGATGGCCACCATAAGGTCCTTCTACCTTCACAACTTCGTGGAGCTGCCCTACGTCCGCCCGATTGTAAGGAACGGGAACTACCACACGATAAGGCGTAAGATTACGGCCCACGATTTCCTCGAATAACTGCTTGACTCACTACCATAGTAAGGGCATACTTCAAGTTCATCCAGTTACATTACAAGCATCACCGAATCTTTGCATGGGAGCTCAAGTTCAGCAAGCATTTTCAGTTCCCCCAACCCTGAATATCTCATGCGCCAATCGCCTAATATAATTGTACAGTTAAAGGTTAGATAATCAGCAATAGTAAGTTTAAAGTGGCCTTCCTAATTTATATAATGTCCATACAAATTAGGTTTGACACGGCATTCTGGAACGATGGACTGAAAAAACTTTCTTGGCCGGTCAAATTGCAAAGGTTGGATATGAATGCCCTGTAACAGCAGGGCGTTCTGCTTCATGAGTTCACTGCTGATACGAGGCTGTATATGGATGATTATATAGAAGCTGTCCTGATCGAGACCGAAAAAATAACGCGTAGCATGCGCACGCAGGTGGCAAGGCAATGGAAGAAGAACAGGTTGCTGAGGCCGCTATTGCTCTTTAAGGACGGCCATGATAGCTAGGCAGCGATCGTGCAAGGCAAGGGGTCAAGCGGGACGGTGAAGGCGCTGTGGCTCTCTGATAAGCTATATAGGATCGATCAAGAAGTGCAGGAATCGATTAAATTCATAATTAATATATTTGAATTGACAGAGGCAAGAGAATCCGCTCGGACAGTTGACAGTGGCGAGAACAAATACAATGTTATATTAAGCTCTAACTCCCGCCGTTTTGCATAATAGGTATTTCCAGCGCATCGACTATCTCTCTTGATTTCTTGGAGATTTCTGAAAGCTTCCACTCGTCGCCTATTTCCAGCATGCTTATTCGCTCAAGGTGTTCTATAACATCTTCTGGTGAATGCCCTCTCAGCAGGTCCCTTTGTTTGAGTAAGCCATATATCCGGTAATGAAGGATAAGCGCAACGAAGTTTATGAAGGTCCATCCGTGAAGCTGGTAATCATCTCTGATGTAGGTCCTGTCAGCATGGATGGTATTCTTAAATGTATCATAGGACTGATCTATGTCTGCACGGGACTTTAGCAGGCTAAATGTCTTCTCCGCCGTTTCATTAAGGTTGGTTATTACCGATATTGTGCCCGTCCTTTCCCAGAGCTTGCTGAGTGATTTGTGCCCGCTGAGGTAGTCCCTTTCCTCCTCAGCCCTCAGGAAATCGTTCCTGAATGTGTAGATCGTTCTGCTATTGATTCTGTATTTTGCATAGAATATTGGTTTCCCTTCAAACATGAAATAACTCTTCTGTTGCAATGAATAATTTATGAGCTTTGAATTTCTCTTCAAAGGAATGATATAGAATAGGCCCATGCCCTCTAGGCCTGCAATGTTCCTGGCTGAATAGAAGCCGGTGTCAGCCACAACTAAGGCATTTTTCACGCCCGATTCCTGCATTGCAATACTCAAGGACATTATGCACGTTACGGAACCTGGCGTGATACGGAAGTAGACAGGAACACCATGGTCAAGGGAGAAGAGGAAGAGGAGCTGAACCTGTGGGAGGTAAACCTCCATGCTGTTGTGGCCCAGTGTGGCTGAAATTACACTGTCGCTCATGGACAGAATATGAGTCAGATCAACAGCAAGGTATTTTTCATCCTTAATGAATTTCTTCATGAAATCAACCATTGCCTTCCTGTCCGTCCCTATGTTTCTCAGCATTTCTGAAAGTGATTCAGGTGAAACACGGGCGCTTATCAGCTCTGATAGGAACGATGTAGTATAGTGAAACTCAACGTTCTTTAACGGCGAATTGTGGATCAGCCTCATGCAGGCAAAGGTGAATATTTCCTTCCATTCAGGAAATGCACTTTTAAGATAATCCATTATGTCGGATGAAATGTAATAAAGCAGGAATGAAGCCCCATACTCCTTAACTGATACATTCTCAAACCTTTTCATAACCATTTTTGCCTTTGGCTCCATGATGCCTTCGGGGGTTATCCTCCCCAGGTATTCGCCGGTCTTAAGCTGGGCCCTCTTCTTTTCAGGATTCCACTTGCTGGTGACTTTATATAGGTAGTACCTATCACCCCGTTTCATTATTAGGGTGCCCTTCCTCTTCTGCTTAAGAACCCAGTCCGGATGTGTCATATTATGCATATATATAATATGATAGTATTTGTGCTTTTATAATAAATTGATAAAAGGCCAAGCATATTATGCAAAACGTCGGGAGTTAGAGTTTAATTGAACATAACCTGAGCAGGAACTTCACAAGGCTGCTTGGCTTTTAGATTGGGCAGCACGCTTCTCTTTGCAGTATGCATAAAGCGCATCATATGCGGGGAATTGAAGTTGAATATTTTCCAAGTCATCCTTGGTTATGAGCCTAAAGCCATTGGCTATAGCCTGAAGACCAGCCGATTCCGGCGGCGCATCTGGTACTTTTGCATCAGCTCCCCTCACGATCCTCGCAAGTTCGAATAGAGCCGGATCATCAAGTCTGTATCTGCGCATTATAGCATCAAAGCTTACGAACTCATAACCATTCTCCTTAAAATGGGTTAGTTCAGCACCTTGCACATCAAATGGTATAGCGCCCTGTGTCCTTGCAATCTCCATAACCCTTTCCATTGGTACGAATATAAACGTTGCATCCTCGTCGATAAACCTACTTATTAACCAAGGACATGCTATCCTATCGACTTTAGCCTTCTCCCTTGTAATCCATTTCATGATATAATAAAATCGGCTTGCTTATAAAAACCTTGTTAATGGCATCATGTAAAGTGTCCCAAAAAATATTATACCATCAGCGCTCGCGACATATCGTGAAGCTCACAGACAAGAGCATACTCTGGATAATAAGGCAGAAGGAAGCAGGAAATATGAACAACCGCGATATAGCGACCATACAACACATATCAGTAGTTAGGGTCAAACAGTTATGGAGTAAATACAGGCGTACGGGTATCATCCCCAAGCTGGTCAATCCGGGCAGGCCGCCCAAGGGCAAGCCGTCATACCTAGATGAACAGACGATAGTCAATGCCTACATAAAGCACAGATGTGGTGCCGTGTATCTGGAGCACATGCTCAGGAGCGAAGGGTTTAAGGTCCCCCACAACACGATACACAAGGTGTTGGTCAAGAACGGCCTTTCCTCAATTCAACGGAGCAAGCGCGGCCAGAGGAAGTACGTGAAGTATGAAAGAAGGCACGGCATGAGCATGCGGCACACGGATTTCTACGAAATAGAGGACCCCAGATGGAGGGGCAAGCAGCTGATCGCCTACGAGGAGGACTCATCCAGGTTCATAGTCGGATATGCCGTGCTGGACAGCGCCACGGGGGATAGTGCCATCAGGCTGCTCGATCAATGCATAGCTAGGTACGGGAAGCCCAGGGAGGTGCTCACGGACCACGGTCCCCAGTTCTGTCCCAATCCAGGCGAAGGTAGGGCTGACGGGAAGACCCTGTTTCAGTTGCACCTTGAAGCACTGGGAATAGTGCACATACCGGGCAGGATCCACCATCTGGAGACCAACGGCAAGATAGAAAGGCTCTACGAAACGTTCCAGCAGAAGATACGCCTGTTCGATACGGTGGAGGAATTCATGTAATGGTACAACTACGACAAGCCCCATTTATCCCTTGACTTTGACAAGCTTGAAAAGCCTGCAGACGCATTCTACAGCAGGTTGGATAGGAGGAGGAAGGATCTGCCCATGCTAAAATGATCTGGTGATAAATCATGACAGATCAAAACACGTAACAGGGGTATAATATTTTCAGGATACAGCAAATGGCATCATGAGGGTTGAGGGCTTCAGCCTAATGAATGGGACGCAAAAAACTCAATAGACATGAGAGAGGTCATTGGGAATTACAACGGCCATTTAGCAAGATAATATCACGGAGCAAGAGGAGACCTAACGGGCCCATGCAGTTGATGCGGTTTATAACGTCCTTCCAGGCGTTTGATGTCATCAGGCAATAGCTTTAGATCCAGAGCGGCCACAGCGTCATTTAAATATTCCTCCTTGGTTATGCCGACTATCGGCGAAGTGATCCAATCCTTAGAGAAAAGCCAGGCAAGCGCTACCTGAGTATGGGTGACTCCCTTCTCCTTTGCTACTTCTTCAAGCTCCTCAAGCACATCAAAGTCATCTGGAGAGAAATAACCGCCGGCGAAATACCTGTCGCTTCTATACCTTACAGTATTGGGCTGGATGTTCCTCTTGTATTTTCCAGTGAGAAATCCCCTTCCAAGTGGGCTATATGGTATAATTGCAATGCCGAGTTCCCTGCAGAGCGGAATAACCTCGCGTTCCTCCTCTCTATAAACTAGATTATATCTTGGGGAATGTGATACGATCCTCGCCCAGCCATTTTTCTCGCTCAAATTTACAATCCTTTCTATCTGGAAAGAGTAGATTGAAGTCGCGCCGATATAGTAGACCCTGTTATCATTAACAAGCTGGTTAAGGGTTTCTAGGGTTTGTCTTATATCCGTATTGTAATCCCACCTGTGTATTTGATATAGTTCTACGTGGTCCGTGCCTAATCTTTCTAGTGACCCATTAAGTTGTTTTATTAACCTGTAGCTTGATAGGCCAGTATTGTTGGGCTCCGATCCAAACTCCAGCCCGACCTTCGTCGCAAGTATAATATCATCCCTTCTGCCCTTGATAGCCTTACCAATTATCCTTTCAGATTCCCCTTCTGAATAAACATCGGCAGTGTCTATGAAATTTATCCCGAGATCTATCGCCTTATTGATAATCTTAATGGCTTCGGGCTCCCTGACCATCCAGGAGACTTCGCTTCCGTAAGACATCCCCCCTAACGCTATTCTGGAAACCTTAACCCCAGTTCTTCCTAAGGAAGAATATTTCATAAATGCGTCTTTTGATTCCTCGATATTTAAAGCTTTTATAAGGTTTGGAAGGTGATGTAGGTTCATCGACTTGTGCCTAGCCCTCACCCCGTGAACTTGGATTGAATTCCTTAGCCGGACAAGCATCAAACATCAAATCTACCCTACCCTATCACTCTGGAGAAGGTGAAGTGCCCCACGGAGTTCCCCGGGTTCCCCGCAGGCCTTCCTCTCCTGAAGGCCGAATCTATTAATTATGCACGCGAGCAGCCCCTTCCCGGCCATGGAGTCGTTCCTTGCGTGCGGGACCCGTATTGATTACTGATGTGGACCCCTGTTTTTAGTGTATAAAAAGAATCCCTCGGGCCTCGGCCCGAGGTCTAAAACGCTTATCTTCCAGCGTAATCCATCTCTAACAGGGGGCTGGACCTGATAGCTCCGACCCCCTGTGGCCACAGGAGGTTGGATGAAATAAATGCAATTGTTGACTAGCGTAGGCTCTACCTTCGGGGAGGCCAACTACCACCTGCAGTTCACGCCCAAGTATAGGAGGGATGTCTTCCTGGACGAAGAGGTCAGGGCGCTCTGCAGGGAGAGCTTCAGGACGACGTGCGAAGGGCTCGGCATAGGCATGGAAGCCTGCGAGTTCGGACCGGACCACGTTCACCTGTTCGTGAGCGGGTGCAGGAAGTACTCCGTGCCGTACATGGCACAGAGGGTCAAGGGAGCGTCGGCCTACGTGATCAGGCATCGGCTGTGGGATATGGTGAGGGGGAAGCTGTGGAGCGATTCGTTTTGGAGCGATGGATACTTCTACAGGTCCGTCGGATTGACCACCGCAGAAACCGTACGGTATCATGTACAGAACAGCCAGAGGAAGCACTGGCTGCCTTGGATCGGGTCAAAATCTGCGCTCCTGGAGGGGAACGTCAACAGGCAGACAAGGCTGGCCGATTTCAGCTAGACCCAACGGGCTTTAGCCCGC
>JAJZYL010000054.1 GCA_021798095.1 archaeon
GTTTATCTCCTTTAAAGAGGCTACAAGAGCCTTTATCTTAATTTCGTCCGATTTTAATCCTACTGACTCCGAGACCTTCTTCAAATTTTCCTCTGTAACATCTATTCCTGCACTGTGCAAGAAAAGCGCCGCATATACGTACTCCATCTAAACCACGTTCATAGGTACCCTGAATATCCTATTTAACTTTGTCGTCAGCGGCTAGTGCGTCACTTCAATAATTCGCTTTTAGTAGCTGTGCGGTGGCTTATCCCATCATCCAAATAACGCTGCATGAATCATAAATGGCAACACTGTAGTGGCATCTGCATGTATCGTTACATGTTTCGCATTTTCCTTGATTTTATTCCATGATATGGCCTCTCTCGTAAGCGCCCCGCTCAAACTGCCATCGTACTCATAGGCTGTAGTGATGTAAACCGCTAGGTCCAGCCCATCCTTAAATTGAGACCACCAGATCGTATGATGTTTGGATATCCCGCCGCCGATCATTAAAGCCCCCAGCGATTTTGAAGAGAATATGAAATCTGACATAGCTGTTTCATCCTTCAGTTGGTCTATCATGAACTTTCTATGAGATTGCTGATACATCCAGAGTTGTGAGCCGACGGCGCCATCAGTTATGCCAGGAATTATAACCGGGATGTTGTTTTTATAGGCCCAGTAAAGAAAGGAGTTAGTATTATTTAGATATTTTCCGATTGCCCAAGCGAGTTCATATGTAGAAATTGAAGTGTCATCATATTTATCTAATATGCGCTGCATCTTTTCTTCTATTAATTGCCCATAAAATTTAGCTGGAACTAACACGTTGCCAAGACGGTGATAGCCTTTCTCCTTGAGTTCGATATCATCAAGGTTGAACTCTCCCTTGTAGTATTTCCCAAAGGTCCGGGCTATATCGTGATCCAACGCGCCGCACGTTGTGATTACGAGGTTGAACTTATTTTCCATAAGTAACTGTCTAATTACACCTCTCAATCCTGTAGCTATTATATCTGCTGGGAAGGATAGGATCCGACTGTATTTGCCCTTTAACATCAGCCTCAATATCCTAGTTCCATCCGCAAATTCCCGGCCGGAGAACCCCCCAGCTAACTCCATCTGAGTGATTATGGATGCTGGAGTCTGATCGTTCATTAAAGAGATATCCTTAACGACTTCCATAACGTTGGAAGAATAGGAGGAATATATAACCCTTTGAACTGTTGATCAGAGTTTTCCTATATCTTCCGGCGCCTTGATTTTGATGGGTTTTCCCCCTTCTTGCCAATTCGCGGGGATTATGTCGAATTCCTCTGCAGTTCCCTTATTGGCGAACAGATATTCTAGCCCCTTGAACGCGTTGTATATGTGTTTAACATCTTTGCCAAGTCTATCATTGAATACGGAGATATATTGTACTTTACCAGCTGGGTCTATTATCACTGTTCCCCTTTTTGTCATACCGGTATAGCTGTTCAGGAAACCATAAGCTGATGATAATTCCTTCTTGATATCATCAACCAGTGGAAAGGTCACCTTGCTTACTCTTGGGCTTGTTTCGTGCCAAACCTTGTGGGAATATACTGAATCTGTGCTTATACCTAAAACTTCAGCGTTTGATGCCTTAAATTTATCATAGTAGGCCTGAAATCCCTCAAGATCTGTCGCGCAAACAAATGTAAAATCGCCAGGATGGAAGGTCATAATAACCCATTTGTTCTTGTAATCCGAAAGAGATATTTGTCCAATCCTCTTTTCAACCGGAAAGTATGCTTTGGCCGTAAATTCTGGTGCGGGAGCCCCTACTTCTAACATTTTTTATCGTATCTAGTTTGTTAACTGGTAATTAAAAAGGTTGCTGAATTTTCTCGTTTGCATCTATATATTGGCTTGTATATCAGAACGCGTTTTACAAATGGAATGATTGTCGTTCTAAAAAGTTTTAAACCGGCGTAACTTAGTTAATAAAATGGTTGTTCCCATCGGTTCAGATATTTATTTAATACTTCCGTTGATTATACTCGCTGTCCTGATAGGTGTTGTTTCTGACCGACTGAGGGTGTCGTTTACCTCTTCACTACTAGTCTTTGGTATATTTCTAGCGGTGCTCAATGGGTATTTTCACTTTTTTAGCGTATCGTCCATATTTGGACAGGCGTTCTCTTCAAATATATTCTTTGGACTAGTACTGCCTCCCATTTTGTACAAGGGCGCGTTGGACCTAAACTTTAAAAAGTTCAGGGACGAATTAATCCCTATCACTTTTTTAGCCACCATAGGAGTTATCGTATCCATCGTAATAGTTGGGTTCGTGCTAAGGGTTTTGATTGGACTGCCGCTAGTCCCCGCATTACTATTCGGTGCGATTATATCGCCTACAGATCCTGTAGGTGTAATAAGCTTTATGAGAAGGGTGAATGTGCCCAGTGGGCTATCAACAATAATCGAAGGAGAATCATTACTAAATGATGGGGTTGCGGTGGTGGCATTTACTACCATTCTGGCCTATCTAGGGGGAACCGTTGAAACTTTATCCGGCATAATTACTTCGCTCGCCCAGACGATCTCTGTAGGTCTAGTGGTAGGCGTTCTTTTAGGGCTTCTATATGTATATGCAATTAAATACCTAAAGGATTCTAATGGCATCATAGCGTTATCCCTTGTAATAGCTTACTCCTCGTTTGAAATCGCTCAGCAATTAAATTCTTCGGGGATCTTGGCCGTAGTAGTTTCGGCGATTATAATAGGCAATTCTGTTAAACAGAGAAATAAGGAGGCGGCGGACCTTTTGAATGGGTTCTGGAGCGTCATAAATTATATCATGTTAGCCATAGTGTTCATAACAATGGGGTTATTCATTGATCCTTTGTTTATCACCCCATATATATTGCTCATTGTTATTGCATTCATTGTTGTAACAGGAGCTAGGGGGGCCGTAGTTTATATATTTCACAAGATTTTCTTAAGAAGCTTTAAGTCTTCGGAATGGAGCGCCACCATCGCGTTGAGTGGTATTCGAGGCGCTATACCTCTTGTTCTAGCCCTTAACCTACCGCTATTAATAGGAAATACAACGTTTCAGTACAGGGAACCAATATTAGCCCTTACTGTTGGCGTCATCCTGATATCCCTGTTGGGACAGAGTTATGCCGCAGAACGATATACAAGAACACATCTTTCATATTCTGTAGAGGAAATACGTGACGCGACTACAGCTGGAACGGGGGGTTCTACTTAGGTTAAAGCGCACGATAGTGAAGAATTTGAAAAGTTATAAAAGCATCAAATTACAGGTTGTTTATAATAATGGTTAAATTATACGATATTCTCAGTATATCATTATCTGATAAAAAATCGAGCGCAACTACGATAGCCTTCAAAATGTTAGATGGTCTATTAATGGCCAGTGATTTGACGCCATCATTATCATCGTCTTTGGATAATATGATTGATTTGTGCCGGGAAAAGAGGCCGGCCATGCCTATATTAAGCAATATTTTAAAACAGGTCAGGGTGAACTTTGAATCTAATCATGATGGTTTTTATTCGGTAAACTTCGCTAAAAAACAGCTCACCAAATCTATTCAGGCTTCTGTGAATAATACTACAAAACTGTTGGGAAGGTACAACAATATAACAACTATAAGTTACAGCAGCAATGTCAAGGCATCAATTTTAGCAGCAGAACGAAGGCCAAAGGTCATTGTGATCGGATCAAAGCCTGGAAGGGAAGGCGAGGTCCTGTCCAGGGAGTTAAATGGGGAGGGAATTGAAGCTAAACTCCATCCGAATTCTCTTTCGTGCTATTCAGCGCATGTAAGCGAAGCCCTTATAATGGGCGCAGATGCATTTTTTCAAAATGGCTTTTGGAATAAAATAGGTTCAAGACAGCTTGCCCTCTGTTTTAGTGACTTGGAAAAGGAGGTCATAATTTCAACAATCACCCTAAAACTGGGTACATTAAGGGACGATTACTATGAATTTGACCGCGATGAACCTACATTTGAGTACGTCCCGTTCTACCGAGGTTCTAAATTAGTTACAGAAAAAGGCATCCAAGCGTTCTAAGCGATTACTAATATGTTATGGTTTTGCCGCTGATCGCCCGTATCCACTCCTTTGCGTTCATATAATAGGGGGTGCCCTTATTTTTATTTACATAGGCATGGCTTAGCCTGACTGCAAGCGGCGGTATTATAGCGGCCTTATCAAGCAGATCAGCGTTTGAGAAGAAGCCCCTTGTTGGACCATCATAAATAGCCCTACCTTGATACATAACTACAACTCTCCTTGTATGTTCAGAGACAAGGGTCATGTCGTGGGTTATCGCCACTATCGTAGTGCCCTTCTGATTTAACTCTTCCAATAGATTCATTATGTCTTCAGACATCCTGAAGTCCTGGCCAGTGGTTGGTTCATCTACTATCATCACGTTAGGTTTAAGCGCCAATATTGAAGCTACAGCCAAGCGCCTTTTCTCGCCTTTTCCCAAGAACATGGGGTCTTCGTTCACCTTACCACCAAGCCCCACACTTTCCAGGGCATCCTTTACCCTTTGGTCCATTTCTGATGTTGGTACTTTCAGGTTCTTGAGGCCATAAGCCACCTCATCATATACACGCCTCATGAATATTTGATGGTCCGGATTTTGGAATACATAGCCTATGTGTTCTGGTATATTCCTTACGACGTTCTTGTCCCTTAGATCCTTTCCCATTACCTTGACCGTACCCTTGTATTTTCTTAGAATACCAGCTACAACCCTAGAGATGGTGGTCTTGCCGGCTCCGTTCTGTCCTATCAGGCCTACAAATTCTCCCTTACTGATTGTAAAGCTGAGGTCCTTGAGGGCGTGCGTGCCATCGTCATACCAGAAGTTAAGGCCATCAACTTCTATTATCTTTTCGCCATTTTGCTGAGCCTGCCCGTCCTGTATAGTGAACTGGTTCAATTTTTTACCTTCAATGGACGTTAACATTTCATCTATAGTAAAGGGAACCCTGTTTTTATATTTGATATCACTATAATACCCTATTCTAGCTATATCTGAAGAGTACAGACCGTGGTCCATAAATAGTTTCATCTGAGAGTAGACCTCTTCCATAGTTCCATAGGCTATCATTTGGCCCTTGTCTATCGCAAGGACCCTGTCTGCATAGGTCTGTATGACTTCTGGGTTGTGCTCAACAAGTATCGTGGTAATCTTATATTCATTCCTTATAGTATCTATGGCTTTGATTATGCTCAGCTTCCCCTCCGGATCAAGATCCGACGTCGGCTCATCAAGTATGAGGACCTCTGGTCTCAATGCCAAGAATGATGCTATTGCGGCCCTCTGTTTTTGCCCGCCGGACAGTTCACTGGGGTGGATCAAGCCGGCCACGGGCCAAAGCGCCCCCAGGCCAACTATTTCCAGTGCCTCTTTTATTCTGCGCTCAATTTCATCGGATTGCAAGCCAAGCAATTCCATGCCGAAGGCTATTTCATGGAGCAAATCCATCCTGAGGAATTGGTTCTCTGGGTCCTGTAATAGAAGCCCTATCCTTGGGGCCGTCTGGGCCATTCCTACTATCTTGTCCTTAACTTCCCCCGTCTTTTCATCCTTGACCTTTTCAACCTTCGTAAGCGTTTCCCCAAAAACTCTTATTTCCCCCTTAATGTTCTCCGCCTCCTTCCCCTGAGATGGCTGGAAAACGTGGGGAATGATCCCGGTAAGCGCATAGCAGAGTGTAGTCTTACCTGCTCCGCTAGGTCCTATTATGCCGAAAAATTCGTCGTTGTTCACCTCAAAGTTAAGATCCTTTAAGGTGTACGGGTTTTCCTGCCCTATATACGACTGGTACCTCCATGAAAAGTCCTTAACTTCTATTATGGCCATATACCTTTCATTTCCTCCTTATATTAACGCCCTAATGGTGTGTCCAAGTATAACCGTATACACCAAGAATCCTACCATTATGGCTATCACTATTACGTCCATATATGAAATCCCTTTAGTTTCCTTATAATCAACTGGTTTCTTGGCGTTTTCAAACCCTCTCGCGTAAAGGGCCACTCCCATTTCCGTGGACCTCTTGATCATTGAAGCTACCAATGGTATCGCGATATACGCAAGGTCCACTATGCGTGCCAATATATTCCTCCTTTGAACTTCAGCACCTCGGGCCCTCTGTGCTGTCCTTATGTTCTCATAATCTATCAATATTATGTTAAGGTTTCTGAACATAAGAGCCGCAAAGAAAGCGGCTCTGAATGACGCCTTCAGCTGTCTTAGCGCCCCCGCTATTTCCGTATCCCTAGTCGTCAACAGGAACAGAAATGATGTGTATATTAGGACGCCGTAACCAAGCACCTTACCAAAGGCCACCGTAACCGAGGCCGATGGAAGGGTAAAGGCGAATAGCCCTCCCGTCTTGATAGCGACCCATGTATACGGGTAAACATCCAAGAAGGCGGGGGTTATAGAAATGAACCATAAAATGAGGGCCGCTATAAGAGGCCACATAACGCTTCTCATCCTATAATAAAGGCCGAAGAATACAACCAAAAACAGGACCGTAGATATCCCTATGGGGAAATATCCGGGCCAAATGTAAAAAGGGATAGTTGGCCCAGGCAGGGCCCTGTCAAAGAAGAGCCACCAGAAGAACTCTCCAAACAATACTGGCAAAGCGAGGAGAAGGTAAGATGTAACCAAATACTTTGCCGACCTTGCAAGGCCCAATAAGACGAAAACCAGCGCCAAAAGGAAAACTAAACCTGCTATGTCTGGGCCCCCTTTGGATATAGGTATATCAAACATATAGAGGGCGACTATTGACATGATCACTATCATGAGCGCCTTAGTTATTACATGAAGTTTTTCAACCGGTGTGCCCACCTTCATTGAAAAAATAAAGGTGCGCACGTACTCCTTTTTAGTACGTGCTTCTGCGTCTTCTTTTGCCACCTTTTTTCACTGCAAGCGTGCTATTTTTGAGCTATATTAATATTTTTGTATTGGTTATGATATTTGGGTTTAGGTTATCCAGCCCGTATTCACTAGCCCCTGTCTTTCAACCAAGCTCGTGAGCCCTTTGACTATTATGGGGGTGATTATTATCATGGCTATCGCGTCTCCAACGAACCAGCCCGCCCAGTAGTACCAGTATGCACTAGGTGGTACAAGCCCCAGTTGATATTCTATTCCTATTCCAAGCTGCGCGCTTATGAGGTTCAACACTACGACGTTTATCAGGATGAACCACACCCACGCCATTCCTCTGTGGGTCTTTGTTTCGCCTATCTGCTTATCGGTCAGGTCTCTGAATAATGGATCGATGCCCATCTTGCCTAGGAAGCCCCTATAGATGATGAACATTACTAGTGGCGGTACTAGATCTGCTACAGAGTATAGGATAGATGGTACTATGCCTAAACCCACCATCAAGCCGGCCCCAACAACGCATCCAATGTAAGCGGCCAGTATGCCCCATAATCCCCACCATTCTGTGAAGACCATGAAGAATGGATAGACAAAGTAGAAGAATGAAATCCCTGAAAAGCTCAACGGCCCTAGCATTACTACACTTAGGTATGATAGGATTATGATTACAGCTATCTGAACTATGTAGAGCGTATATTGTGTAGATGTAACCTTCCTTCCGCCTCCGATGCCGAGTGTATATTTGCTCCATGGGTACTTGTCTTGTGCTACAGCGCTTTTAACCGTCTCCGTGTTACTCATTAAAAAGGGGAGTACATAAGCTAATATTTAAGCTTTTTTTATTTTATGCGTATATTTCCCACTTTCAACTCAAAAAAAGCTACCGGACTGTCTATCCCGAAGTTTTCTAGCACCTGCGGATTCACTTCACCAATTTCCCCAATCGTCGTCCCCCAATTCTTGATAATACCGCCCCTTAACATATAAGGGATGGATGACCTGTCAAAGGACAAGTTAGCATCAAAACAATTCAATAGGGCCACTAAGTTCGACTTGATTTTGCTGAAGTCACCGAACTTGATTGCCGCCGCGAGGGCCTTTTCTTCTTTGTTATTTATAACTGGCCCCAGCTCGAACATTGCCTGTGGATTTTGCTCATCAGAATTTAACGCTATGATCG
>JAJZYL010000055.1 GCA_021798095.1 archaeon
CCTTCCCATCCAGCAGAACGGTACACGCACCACATTCGCCAGCTTCGCAACCAGGTTTTGGGCTTGTTATATCCAAATCCTCCCTCAACACCCTCAGGAGGCTCTTGGCCGGCGGCGCTTTCACTGTTACTTTTTTTCCATTAAGCACAAAGGAGACCTCGATTTCCATTTGTAAAAAGCATCAACTATATCAGATAAAAACATTTCCCTCCATTTATACGATTATACTGGAAATATTTTATATAGATGTTATTACGCCCTTTAACGAGGGAAACTTGATTGGCAATATATGATATACGAGGAAAGGATTTCATATCAACACAGGAATGGAATAGGGAAGAGCTGGAGTTCGCCATCGACTTTGCAAGCGATATCAAGAGGTGGTACTACGGAGGGGCGTTACCTGAGCTCTTTAAGAACAAGACCTTCTTTATGCTGTTCTATAATACAAGCACAAGAACTAGGTCCAGTTTCGAGGCTGCAGCTACGATGCTGGGTGGACACGCACAGTTCATCGACTTTGCAACCACCAGGGGCTCTGAAGGCGAAAGAATAGGAGACATAGCTAGGATGTACGAGCGATTGGGTCACGCGCTAGGGGTCAGGATTCTGGAGAATGCGGTGGATTACGTATATGGAGCAGGAGACGCCATCATAAGGGAATATGCAAAACATTCCAAAACACCTGTAATAAACATGGCTGATGACATGTTCCATCCTACGCAGGCGTTAGCGGATATGATGGTCATCAAGGAAAAATTCCAGAAAAGGGTAGAGGGGAAGAAATATACGATAATGTGGGCATACAGCGACCATCTTAGGAGCTGGGGAAGCATCCAAGATGAGATGCTTATAGCAAGCAAATTTGGCATGGATGTTACAATGGCCTATCCGGAAGGATTTGATATCGACGAAAAACAGGTAGAGGCTGCAAAGGAGAACGCAGAGGCAACTGGCGCCCATTTTGAGATATCTCATGACCCAAAGGAGGCACTGGATGGTGCAGACATCGTGTTCCCGCGCAGTTGGACAAGCCATGCCTGCGTCACTACTGGGCTTACCAAATTTGGCAAAGACAAGGAAGTTGAAGCGCACAATAAACACAAGGATTGGATATTGAACCAGGAACTGGTCGACATAATGTCCAAGCAATCCATTATAACCCACGTGCTGCCGGTGCTCAGGGGACAGGAGGCTACAGATGAAGTTATGGATGGCCCGCACAGCGTCATCCTGGATCAGGCAGAGAACCTGCTTTACGCAAGGGCTTCCGTATTAGCCCTCTTGGCCGGAAACTCTAGGTAGTATCCTGCAAGTGTAAAAGCCCCTTGTCGCCGTAAACCCACAAGGTTAACGGCGGCATGGGAAAATATTTTTAATCTGAAACCAGTGTCCATTGATATTGTTGAACAGCAGGGTGATTTTATCATAGCAATAAACGTTAAATGAAATGGTCAAAAAAGTTACGATTAGTTTTAATGAACCGCGTTTTTTGTCCTTTTAACGTGGAGATGTCAATTTTATGGCCGAAATGCATCTTGACGTGTTTTAGCAGTTTGGCATTTGCCCCTTAACATCAATGCCCATCCATCATATCTCAATGGAGTAGCTCGTGAATCAACTAACACGTGATCTGTTCATAGCGGCCCCAAGCCGATCGAGCGCTTGGTGCCAACCCATTTCCGTTGCCTCGATGGTCACTCTGTAACTGCGCCAGGGCCTCTTGTCTCCGGGAATATTAGCCCAGTCAACATGCTCTGTAAATCTTCTGTAGTCTTCATCATCTTTGAATTTTTCATAAAGATCCTTTGACTGCCCAGTAATATTAGGAGCCAACAGTGTTAATTTAAGATGCGCAAATCTATTTAACAGTTTTTTATAATAGGCTAACTCCTTGATCGTCCCTCCGTATATTATAACGTCCAGGCCAACTTTTCGTGCGAGCGATTCGATAGCATCAATTATGGTGTTGGTGCTGATGCCTGGTTTGTAATTATCGCCAGCGTTATGGATTTCCCTGATTACCACCATGTCAAGCTGATTAGAGGGCGTTTTCCTGGCCAACTGCCAAGCCTTGAACACCGAAGCCCTTAATTTAGCGTCATCAAAATACGGATGCAGGATGGTCATGGAGAACCCGGCCTTTATCCCAGCTATCGACGCCGCATACGTTTCTGGGTCCCCTAAGAGCACCGAGATGGCCGGTTCGGCAGAGCCATAAATCATTCCCCCTCCTGCAAAGCACCCGTACAGCTCGCCGTACATCTTCTCCTTATCTACGTATACCTGAATAACCCGTACCGCATTAGTTTCGTCAAACCTTAGCCAGTGGAATTCACCCATAAGTCTGGATGATAGTCTATAGTAGATATCTGTGGCATTTCCATCAAAATCGGAAAGCGGCCTGATGGCAAGTTCCACGGAGTCCCCCTTACGCAGTATCGAACGCGCGAAATCGATAAACTGCTCATCATCGCGTGCGTCCCAAATGCTGCAAAGTGATACGCGGTCATAGCCGAATTGTCTGCAGAGTTCGATCTGCGCCCTAACTGGATCCTTGCATTTAAATATTAGATGATCGGGTGAATTCTTGATGATCTGCGCATCTGGGTAGCTTAACGTTATAAATTTCAAAAGATAAGCGCTCCTTTGCGGGTCGTTGGTTCCAGCTTGATCCCCGAAATCGAGCAATATTCCTACGTTCATGGCCATATGCCTGCACCCTTCCACTCTTCTATTATGGCCCTTGACAGTTCATCTGATCCGACCTTGCTGGCCGTACCCGTCGAAAA
Organism: archaeon; assembly: GCA_021798095.1. GTDB lineage: Archaea > Thermoproteota > Nitrososphaeria > Conexivisphaerales > UBA164 > JAJZYL01. The sequence continues at coordinate 2,793 of JAJZYL010000055.1, forward strand.
GTTACCCTTTCCTCCCCCCCTTCCGCCGTATTTAGCCAATACCTTCTCCAGTGTATTTGCGCAGTTCAAACGGTCAAGGTCATTACTTCGTGCCAATATCACGATCCGGTTTCCGTCAGAATCCTTTGAATTTGTACCGACCACTATTGTTGAACTGTTCTTGATCATCTCCCCCACCCTCTGGCTCACTATGGATTGATCGCCATCTATCAGGTCGAATAGGAAAAGGGTGTTGGTACCAGCCTTCGTCCCTGATATTCTGTCCATCAGCTGGGCGGTCAGCCTCCTGTTGATGTCCTTCTGCAGTTCCAGCGATTTGAGAATATCAGTAACCCTCTTGGCGCTGTCCCCGGTGCTACAATTCAAAATACTGGATACGTTACGTGAGGAGGCGATCAGCTGCCCCATCTCAGCTAATGCGCCCTTTCCTACAGCAAATTCTATAGTGTAGGTATGTCCCTCCATCCTGTGCAGGTCATACGCCAGAAAGAACCGCGCTTCTGCAAGGTCCTTGCTATGTTTCCTTGAGCAGGCGGTCCAGTCTATGTTCTCCACTTCAATGACCCTCACTGGAGGAGTTATCCTATCTTCGTTAGCCCTGAGAAGTGGAAACGCCTCCCTTGCCCTTTCTAAACTGTCGAAATAATGTTCTTTAACGGGCGCCCCATTAAGAATTTCTATGTTGGTCATTTGCATTGCATCAGCTATCTGTTCAATTTTCAAATTATCAAATTGAGCGGTTATGGACCCTCGTTCCCCATCCTGTTCAACCTTGATCACCCGCATCCCTCTTGCAATGTCACCTAGATGCCTCATGAATACGTGCTCTGCTGTATGGGCTGCATTTTCCATGTTGGCCGATCGAATCGCTGATATTTAAATTAATCAATAGCGCCTATTTAGACCAACCAATCCAGCTTGGAGGTCTTATAGCCAGATATGGCTAAAAGAAAGCCCAGGACGAACATGGAAAGGGATATCGGCGAATATGCAAAGTAATACAGTAGGAAATCTGCGACATTGAACTTCAGGCCCAGCTTCCTAGCCATTGCATAGTATATGGCTGATACTATTAAGAAGGTGATGGCGGCCATCAGGAGCCACCATGTAGCAGATACCCCGATCAGAACCAAGAAAATCGGCCTTAATTCCAGCGTAAAGTAACTTGCGAAGATCAGAAGGACAAAGGCCGTTAAGCTCAAGTATATGTCCTTCGGAAAGAAGTAATTCAGGGACATCAACAGGAGGGACGGCATTATGAAGAACAGGGAAGGCAGGACCACCTGGGGCTCCCGGTATACCACCTTGAGTATAGTTCGCGCGTTAGACTTTAGCCAATACCCAGTTCCTATCCCCCATCTCTTCCTTTGTTCATACCACGCTTTTAAGGCGTCTGGGGCTTGGACCTTAATCCTCATTTCATCAACCAACTTGTACTTCAGATTCGAAAGATACGCTCTAGTGCCAAGGTCAAAGTCTTCTGATATCACCTTTCTGAATCCCCCAATTCGCTCAAACGATTCCCGCCTTATTGCAAACGCGGCGCCGTCCAGGGCTATCGTCTTCTTTAAAAAGTTTGAAAACATGTAGGCTGAAATATTGGCTCCAAGGTAATCAAAGGAAACCATTCGTGAGATGATCGACGAGTGGATTATATCCTTCTTGAAGTCCAGTATATCGTTCTCACCCATTTGTTCAGCTACGATGGTGATTATGTTACCATTTTCGAGCATGAGATCGCTGTCCAGAAACAGCAGAAGCTCGCCGTGTGCCTCCTTTAGCGCCTGATTTATGGCGTTGACCTTTCCTATCCTCTTGGCGTTGAACAGGAACTTTATTTGAGGATAGCCAGTTGATAGCTCTTTCATCTCTTCAGTCGGCTCATCTACCACGACGATGACCTCCTTGCCCTTATAGGGATCATCCATCAGGTTGTTCAGGATGCCCTTTAGGTATTGGGAGGATCTCAAAACCGTCACTATTGTGGTTACAGTTGGAGATGCCAATGCTTACCCTTCCAGTCTCCCATATTATTATTGTTTGCTTGCATTTGGGGTTTACCACTTTCGATGATGAATGTACTGGCCATTTAGCAAGGCCTTTTGCAAGTTTTCGATATAGCTGTTAAAAATCTAAACCCACTTGCTGCCGGTGTAGAGTTTGCGTATAACCCGCAGATACTGCATCATATACCCGTACAGTGCAGCCCTGAAGGCCAATCCGCCGAATGGCTGTGTCTAGGGATAGACGCCTATTACCATGGTGTAGTGGTTTTTACCATTTAATAATCAGCAGATGAGGTGTTATGCGGTATATTTCCTTATTATTTCGTCTAAACTAAGCAGTTCGATGGCCACCTTTGAAGATGCAGCCATGTAAAAACTTCCCTTGGTGGACGATGTCACTATCTTGGTTGCGCCTATTATCTCGGGTATATATGATAGCGATGGACAGGCATCCTGTACAACCTTGGCGCCGCTTTTTTCAATGGACACAATGATTCCTTCCGCGGCGGCTGACCCATAGACGCTATGCGATGTGAATAGATATGTTGGTTTTGTGAATCTCTTCCCTGTCAGGGCCTCTGCGAAGTGCTTTAGTTCATTATATCCCATGAAGGGGCACCCCAGTAAAATGGCCTGACCTTCCTCTGATTTATCCAAAATGGCGCGCGTTGCGCTGTACTCCTCCTTCCCAAAATGGATATAAGATGACGTTGGAACCTGCTCCTCCTGTGTAAACATCCCCATCGGGCCAGATGTCGCAATTGCTGCTGACAGGGATTTTAACTGCGTCTTAGTTGGCGCGCGAAGCCCGACTATCCCAACCGTATCCTTGAAATTCTTACCTATGTAGTACCCGAGTATACCGTAATCCACTTCGTCCTTCAAAGGCATATCCACCAGCACCCATTCCTTAGCCCTTCTGTTCTCCTCCAAGTGCAAGCCATAGTGAGGCGTCTTACCGGTTATGGCAGAAGCTAGCGCGCTAAGACCACTTTCCCTGTTCGTCATAATCCCTAGCACGGAATTACCGTATAAGACGGCCGAGCTCTCGGCCCAACTTACATGATCGCCCATGTTAGCCACGTTATCATATTCATATGGTATACATGTGTATGACCCTCGAGACCCCATTTTCGCAAAGGCAGCAAGTATCCTCTCCTGTTTTTCATATAGGTCCTGTTTAAAATTAAGATGAATGGGTGGAGATACCTGTACGCCACATGGGTTAATTGTTGTGGGTATAACGAACCTAGCGGTCTTGGCCATATCCTCCAGTAACTGCAATCCAGCATCCCCTATGTTATGGTAGTTGACGCCAGAAATATGGCTTGTCTTTGTATCCATAAGTCTGTCTGCGTTCGCGCCATTTCCTATAGCATATAAAATTCGGTAGGCTATCTGTTGCGCATCCCCGTATTCACCCTTTAGAGCCATCTCCTCCTTACTGGTTAAGTACAATCTGATCGACTACCTGTTACTCGTTCCAGCGTTTATAATTCTTTCTAGCTATTTTTTGGTAACATGTGATCTCTGACCTTGACCGCCACGCCTTTCTTGAACGCCATCATGCTTTGACCAGAAATTACGGCCATTCCTACGGCGATCAGGCTTCCGCGCTTGTTCATTACGGGCACATCCATCCTTGGCCTGATATCAGCGCCGGCTCGGACTATATGGCCCGCAAATGCGCTGTTTCCCCTTTTAACCTCATCCTCTGACGCTTCATCCACAAATACTCCATATCTATCCATGAAGCCATTGTCTGTGGTGAGGGGTTTGATGCCTTCTAGCGTTAAAGCAAGGCTTCCATCAGATCTGACCGTAGCGTATAGCAAATCCCCCCGCCTTATCCTCCTGATTCGTCCCCCTCTAGTTATTTCATAGGTTAATGAATCAAGCTGCCACAGGCCTGCTGCATCTATCCCATATGTATAATTTAATATGGCCACTACTTTCAATGATTCCCAAGTGCTCATTTGGTGAAGGACACAGTCAAAACACTTATTAATTTATCCATTTACGTTCTTTTATGCAGTGTGAGCTATGCGGCAGGGAGATCGTCGGTACGCCATTCACAATCTCCATCGATGGCGCTGTCCTTAACGTGTGCTCGACGTGTTCAAGGTTTGGGAAGCGCATCTCAACCGGGAAGCCTCGCCCCCGCACAGCGGGCCTTTCTACGAGGACTGCGCACGGAAGGGTCAATCAGACAGAAGCCGCAGAGGAAGAATTCCAGCTCCTGGATGACTATAATGTAATTATAAGGAAAAAGCGAGAATCTATGGAACTCACACAATCGCAGTTCGGGATGAAACTGGGCGTTAAGCCGTCGCTGGTCGCCAAGTTAGAGAGCGGGAGAATCAAGCCGGATATAGCGTTGGCCAAGAAGATTGAGAACGCTCTAAAGATAAGGTTATCAGCTTGAGCCAGGATATCGCGCTAGTTACCGATGGAAATGAATTCATAAGGGATGAAGCGAAGGAACTAGCCATATCAGCTGGATATGCACCGAAGCTGATATTTCAGGTTAAGAGGACGGGGCTGGGGAGGATGGGCATTTCCGAAGGGAAGGCCATAGAATTGAAGACGGAGCTCGCTACCCAGAAGATCGGAAAGGTGTTCATAAACGGCATGCTGAACGCAGGTCAAATGTTCAATTTGACCAGTTTCCTGGAAATGGAAGCCATAGATAGGCAGAAGCTGATATTGGAAATATTTGCCAGAAGGGCTATAACGCCAGAGGCCAAGCTACAGGTAAGGCTGGCTGAACTCAAATATCAACTTCCAAGGGTAAAGGAAAACGTCAGGCTATCGAAGAAGGGCGAACAACCTGCTGGGATGTTCGGATCCGGTCGCTATGATATTGATAAGTACGTTATGAGCATAAAGGAGCAGATCAACTCCCTCAACAAAAAGATCAAGGCGGTATCGGATCGACGCTCCTTCCAGATGAAGGAAAGATTGAAGGTCAAGGGGTTCATCATATCGCTTGCTGGGTACACCGGAAGCGGTAAGACAACGATATTTAACCGGTTGACGGCAGAGACAAAACCAGTAACCGGAAGGCCGTTCACTACCCTATCTCCTACGATCAGGAGGTTGCCCGGTAAAGAGGATATTTTCATTTCTGATACGGTAGGATTTATCGAAGGGATACCACATTATCTGGTCGAGGCGTTCAAGTCAACCCTTGCAGAGATAACGTATGCTGACCTGGTGCTCCTTGTAACCGATGTAAGTGTAGATCAAAGGGAGTTCATCAGGAGGTACAATGCTAGCATGAAGACTTTT
>JAJZYL010000056.1 GCA_021798095.1 archaeon
GAAAGTGCAAAAATTACGTCCTGACTGAACTGCCCGGCATAGTATGCATCGACGACCGGCCTTGGAGGCACGGTTGGGTGAATGTATATTGGCACGCTCAGATCCTCAGCGCGCTCCAGGATCGGCCAGAAGAACTTATCATCAAGGTATCTGCCCCTTGAATGGCCGTTGATTACCGCTCCCCTGAACCCGTATCCCTTCACCGTCCGCTCCAGTTCATCCGCGGCCTTTTCCGGGGCCGACGTAGGCAACGCAGCAAATGCCGTAAGGCGGGTGGGGTGCCTTTCGGTCACCTTGGCTACAAAATCATTTACCGACCTTGCAAATTTTACGGCCTCGGCCGGCTCCATCTGTTCAGTTCCAGGCGAAGTCAGTGAAAGGACCTGCACATCGATGCCGGCCGCATCCATATCAGATATCCTTATCTCCCCCAGGTCCGCAAGCTTTCTGACGAATTCGGAGTAATATGCTGCCGATGAACCGCCATGAGACAATGATCCCTCATGTTGATCTTTGCTTAATTCAGCAGGCGCCGAGAAATGTTCCTCCAGCGCAATAGTCCTCCTAACTGAGCTACCCTTTGATCCCATATTTATCAATGCAATTTTTGATCTAATAATGTTTTCTACATTTGTCCTTTGTCGCCAAATTGTAAATTCTCAGCTAACCGTATAAGCTCCTGACCTCCCCCTACGGTCAAGTGGTGGAATTGAGCGTATCAACCCTAGGTCAGGCCGGTAAGGGGCACCTCTATCCTGATATCGCCGACGTCAGGAATGCCACGCCAGAAGCCGTGAAATTCTTTTCATCGTTCTTCACAACCAAGAGCCGCTATGACGTGGACGGGACTATGGCCCATTTCTCCCCCCATATGATTACTTATACGGACGCCACGCTGGGGTGGTTTATAGACGGCTTCCAGGCGCTGAAGGACCTTTTTACAAGGTACATGCCTGGATGGTCTCCAAGCGGCTTGTCTTATCCCACTCGCATACTTGGAAGCACAGAGAGCGCCCTTGTGGCCTTTACGGATACGCCGGAGCTGTTCGGCGGCGAACTGCGAATCCTTGGCGTTGTCGATTTCGTGGATGGAAAGATAGTCAGGTGGGTGGACTACTGGGACAGCTGCGGGTTCGATTCGAAGCTGTATGACCGCCTGCGCACGCCCATCGAGAAGTTCCCTCCAGACTTCCATGAAAAGGAGGCAGCGAGCAAAGCCTCAGTGAAGATCCAAAGGACCGCTAGGCGTCTCCAGGACGCCTTTTCGGCTGGTGACGCGGCCGCCACGATCGACCTCTTTGCGTATGACGCCGTCTATGAAGATATGGCCCTTCGTACTCAGGTGCTGGGCCGCGCCGCCATCGGACGGTATCTAAAAAGGATACTGGCGGAGGCTCCCTACGGCTCGGGCTCAGGGCTCCGCCACGTTGTCGGCGGCGATTATGGTGGCGGGTTCGAATGGGCTGCCGCTCCACGTTCAGCGCTCAAGTTCGGGGTAACCGCCCTGGAGCTCGACACCGATGGAAGCATAACACGGTTGACTGCGGTATACGATGGCAGGGTGCTCGGCAGAAGACGCCTCGATGAGCTTACGCTGCTGTCGCGGGACGAATTCTAGGGGCTGTATCGAAGGCATAAGGGGCACCTTGCTACGGACTGAATCTTATCACTTCATTACGCGCTCCATATTTCTGGGAAGGCACCCTTTAACGGCCCATGGGCGCGGAATGATATCACATACTTGAATGCCGTCCATGGAATGGACCTGATATTCAGAATCTAACAAATATATATTATTATATAAGTATGGTTAACCCTAAATTATGGATTTATATAAAAAGATGAGAAAAAGGACGCAGACGGAGCTAGCCTATGCACAAGATATAGTAGTTGAAAAAATATATGATTATTTACCGGAAGTAGTCCTGCACGGGGGGACCCTTATATGGAGGTGTTATGCAGGAAACAGGTTCTCCGAAGACCTTGACTTCTATGCGGCCTCCAGACTGGGAATACAGGGTTTTTCTGATGATCTAAAACCCTAGGCTTTGTCATTGAAAAGCTGCGTATCAAGGAGAACTCGGGCTGCATAAAACTCCTGCACGCTAGATCGGAGTTGAAGGTTGAATTCCTTTTCAAGAAGGTTCAGGTCTCTGCATTATTTTACGAAACTGTTGAAGGAAGGAGGGTCATGGTGAGGGGTCTTACCCCTGAAAGCGTCATCATGGAAAAGGTAGAAGCTTACATGCCCAGAAAAAAAGCAAGGGACCTCTATGACATCGTTCATATGCTTGGTATAGCTAAAAAAACTCAGGAGGTCAAGGGAAGACTTGCAGCGCTCATAGAAAGCTTCAGGCCTCCCCTGGATTTTTCTGAACTGAACTACGACGGGCTGAAGCCCGTCGGGTCTAACTGAAATCGGCCAGCCTTGTCTGCCTGTTGACGTTCCCCTCCAGGAGCGCAGATTTTGACCCGGCCTGAGGCAGCCAGTGCTTCCTCTTCTGGCTGTTCTGCACCGCACGGTCTCTGCTGTGGTCGATCCGACGGACCTGTAGAAGTAGCCGTAGCTCCAGAACGAATCGCCCCACAGCTTCCCCCTCACCCTATCCCGCAGCCGATGCCTGATAACGTAGGCTGACGCTCCCTTGAGCCTCTGCGCCATGTACGGCACGGAGTACTTCCTGCACCCGCTCACGAACAGGTGCACGTGGTCCGGCCCGAACTCGCAGGCTTCCATGCCTATGCCGAGCCCTTCGCACGTCGTCCTGAAGCTCTCCCTGCAGAGCGCCCTGACCTCTTCATCCAGGAAGACATCCCTCCTGTACTTGGGCGTGAACTGCAGGTGGTAGTTGGCCTCCCCGAAGGTAGAGCCTACGCTAGTCAACAATTACATTTATTTCATCCAACCCCCTGTGGCCACAGGGGGTCGGAGCTATCAGGTCCAGCCCCCTGTTAGAGATGGATTACGCTGGAAGATAAGCGTTTTAGACCTCGGGCCGAGGCCCGAGGGATTCTTTTTATACACTAAAATCACTATAAATCTAGGGTCGAATTGCTGTCAATGTCGCCGATTTCAGCTTAGATACATATTCAATTATTTGTTCAGCCCTCTCTCTTCTATTATTATATCTGGAAATGAGTTCTATGAGTGCGCTTCCAACCACGGCTCCGTCGGCTCCCGAGCTCAGGGCTGTTGCCACCTGTTCCGGTGTGGATATGCCAAACCCAACAGCTAGCGGTATCGCTCCATTTATGCTCTGCTTGGTTCGTCTAATTAGATTTATCGTGTCGTTGCTCAGCACACCTTTGGCGCCAGTTACCCCATAATGTGAAACAAGGTATATGAATCCAGTTGATGATTTTACGAGCGCGTTGAGCCTGGCTTGATTAGTTGATGGCGCGGCCATCATAATCAAATCCATCGATTTTTTCTTGCTGCTTTTAGCTACATTTGACGACTCTTCAAGTGGTAAATCAGGTATTATAAGACCATCCACACCACATTGCTTAGCGAAATTTATGAATCGCTCGACCCCTGGGTTATAAAGAATATTGAAATAGGTCATAACTACTATTGGTATCTTATGCTTTTTTTTCATCTCAGATATCATAATAAGCACAGATTTCCAATTGCTTCCTGAAGAAATAGCCCTTATTCCTGCAGCTTGAATGGTCTTCCCATCGGCTATAGGTTCCGAAAATGGTATGCCTATTTCGAGTATATCTATACCAGCTTCGACAAGGGAGTCTATGATTGACTTTGTTTCGTTCAGGTCAGGATCCCCTCCCATTATATAGCAAATTAAAGCGCCTTCATGGCGTCTTGAAAGGCCACTAAAGGTGTCAGATATCAAAGTCAATCTAATCGCCCCTATTAATTATGGTTTGGACATCCTTATCGCCGCGTCCGGAAAGAGTTACTACTATCGACTGCTTTTCATTCATATCCCTTGCCATCCTTATAGCTTCAGCTATAGCATGGGAAGATTCAAGCGCTGGTATGATCCCTTCCAATAGAGATAATTTGCGGAAGGCTACTATGGCTTCACTATCATTCACTATGGTGTACCTTACACGGCCTGATTTCATCAAATAGGAATGCTCTGGCCCGACAGCCGAATAATCAAGGCCCGCGGCTATGCTATACGTATCGTCAATCTGGCCGTTACTATCCTCCAGTACATGCGATAGCATTCCGTGAAGCACGCCTTCTCTTCCCCTAAGGAGAGCGGCAGAGCCACTGTGGTTTCCATGCCCACCGGCTTCAACGCCCACCAATTTAACCGCCTGATCTTCTATAAATGGATAAAAACTACCCATTGAGTTACTCCCTCCCCCTACACATGCAACTATTGCATCCGGCGCTCTTCCTTCGATTTTCATCATATCCCTCTTAATTTCCTTTCCAATTACACTCTGGAAATCCCGCACTATCATTGGGTATGGGTGAGGACCTACTACGGAGCCTATTAGATAGTGCGTGTTTACCAAGTTAGTGACCCAATCCCTTAGAGCTTCATTTATGGCATCCTTGAGCGTCCTGGAGCCACTGTCCACTTTATGCACCTTTGCCCCCAGCAGCGTCATCCTATATACGTTTATTTCCTGTCTTTTTATATCCTCAGAACCCATGTACACTTCTGCATGCAAACCTAGGGCAGCGCAGGCCATAGCAGTTGCAACACCATGCTGTCCTGCCCCCGTTTCTGCAATTACCCTTCCCTTTTTCATATATTTGGCAAGCAGCGCCTGCCCTAGGGTATTATTGATCTTATGTGCCCCGCCGTGGAGCAGGTCCTCCCGTTTAAGATATATCTTTGCGCCACCGGCGAACTTGGTCAGATTCTTAGCCAGATAGGTGGGTGTTGGCCTGCCTGCATAGTAAGCTAGATACCATTCCAGCTCCCTTTTGAATGAGGTATCATCCTTCACCTTTTTATATGCTGCCTCCAATTCATGAACAGCCGGCATCAATACTTCAGGTACGAATTGGCCTCCGTAAATTCCAAATTTTCCGTTTATAGGATATTTATACTCCATCTATAACAACCTTTTAATTTTTCAATTTTTCCTGCTCTGATAAAGGCATAAGGGTTCTAAGCTCGGATTCAGGGTCTGCCGAAGCCATTATGGCGCTTCCTATCAGGAAGCCGCGATAACCCAGTTTCGATAACTTAACCACTTCCTTTCTGGTCGATATGCCACTCTCGGCTATAACTGTATTTTTCACCTGCGTGCCAGCAAGCACATCTTCGCAGGTAGATAAACTAGTTTTTAAAGTTGACAAATCTCTATTGTTAACTCCGACAATATCAGCATTAAATTTTATTGCTTGTAAAAACTGCCTTTTTGTATGTACTTCCAGTACCACTTCCAAGCCCAGTCTATGTGTTGTATCGATCATAAATTTAAGATCGTAGTCGCTGTACTTATGTTCAAATATAGAAAAGATAAGGAGTATTGCATCTGCCCCGACCCTATGTCCAGCTTCTATCTGTATCGGATCTATTATTATATCTTTCATTAGGATTGGAAGGCCAGTAGCGCTCTTAGCTTCAGGTATATATTTGAGCTCACCATCAAAATACTTCCGTTCCACAAGAACTGAAAGGCCTATCGCGCCGCCACGTTCTAGAGACCTAGCTAGGGTTCGTATATTTGTGCTTCTTCTAATTTCGCCGGCTGATGGCGACGCAAACTTGATCTCTGCAATTATCGGTACACTTTGGGCATGATCTATGGCTGTTTTGAGGCTTCTCTTTTCAAGAGTTATTGGCTCCACCTGATAATAACCATTTGATATGTCTTTAGCTGCAGCATCAACAAGCATGCTGATGAAATCTGTGCCATTAAAACGTCTCAATCTTTGCTTCATCTCCCCCATAATACCTGACCAGTAACTTCAACTTTTCAAGTGCCTTACCACTCTGAATAGATTCCTTGGCGATCTCCGTTGCTTCCCGTAAATCTTGAGCTAAACCAGCTAGCCTTATGGCCGCTGCAGAATTTATCAACACGATATCTACCTTTGGCCCTTTCTTCAACGCGCCTCGCAATATTCTAGCGGCGATCCTTACTGCTTCTTCTTGATTCTGAACAGCCAGTTCCTCCAATGGGGCAGATCTTAAACCAAAATCATTCGGGATGAATTCCCCTTCTGTTATCTTGGCATCCTGTAACCAAGAATATTTAGTCCTGCCAAGGGTTATTTCATCTAACCCACCCATTCCATATACTATAAGCGCTTCCTTTATGCCTAACTCCTTTGCAGCACCGGCCATGATGGACGTAAGTTCGGGGGAAGAGACTCCAACAAGCTGGGCATCAGCGTTGGCCGGGTTCATCAGAGGTCCTAAAAGGTTAAAGATCGTCCTGAAACCAAGCTCTTTTCTAATTCCCGCGACCTGCTTCATCATAGGGTAGAATGCGGGAGCAAACATAAAGCCGATTCCAATTTTCTCTATTGAACGTCTGACATCATCTGGCTTCATCGTCATATTGAATCCAAACCTCTCCAGAAGGTCGGCGCTTCCGCATTTGCTTGATACAGCCCTGCCTCCGTGTTTTGCTATCCTAACCCCAGCACCCGACGCGACTAGAGCAGCAATTGTACTTACGTTGATCGTTTTAAAAGGGTCCCCACCTGTACCACAGGTGTCTAAAAGCTTACCATCAATTTTAGGATTAATCTGAAACCCCATCCGTTTTATTATACTGGCAAATGCAGCGATTTCTCCAGGCGTTTCCCCCTTAATCCTAAGTGCAGTTAGAAAACTACCGACTTGGGATTGAGCGGCTCTACCGCTCATAATTTCATCTACTATGGCGGTTATTTTATCGAATTCCATAGGCCTCCCATTTATGTAACTTTCTATAGCTTGTTGAATCAATTCTGTACACCTAGTTCTATAAAATTCTTGATCATTTGATGCCCATCCTGTGTGCAAAATGATTCTGGATGGAATTGCACTCCCTCCAGAGGGTAAAATTTGTGCCTTATTCCCATTATTTGATTATCTTCGCTGGACCAGGCTGAAATTATAAATGATGATGGCAAATAATTTTTGTCCACCACAAGAGAATGGTACCTTGTAGCTCTCAGGGGATTTCGAATTCCATTAAAAATACTCTTTCCGTCATGCCTTATCTCGCTTACCTTTCCATGCATTATTGTCGAAGCCCGGACAACCCTTCCTCCTAGTGATGTAGCTATCCCTTGGTGACCTAGACAGACCCCAAGTACAGGGGTCCGCGTTCCGAGCTCCCTAATTATTAGCGGGTTGACACCGAAATCCTTCTTTTCAGACGGGTTTCCCGGCCCGGGAGAAATTATGACCCTATCAGGGGCAAGTTTTCTTACTTGAGTTATGTCTATTCGATCGTTTCTGAAGATTATGGGTTCGTGTCCAAGTTCCCCCACATATTGCGAAAGATTGTATACAAAGGAATCATAATTATCTATTATTAAGATTTTCATACTCTGCTCATTTCTCCCTGCTAATTTTAACTTTGGAAAAGGATCCATATAGAGCTTGTAAAAGTGCCCCAGCTTTTTCTTCTGTCTCATTCCACTCATTTTCCGGAATCGAGTCGGCCACTATACCGGCCCCTGTTTGAATATAACATTTAGCGCCATTCGCGAACAGTGTTCTTATAGCTATTGCAAAATCGGAATTGCCGTTAAATGAAAAATACCCGACGGCGCCTGCATAGGGCCCCCTTGGACTCTCTTCTAGACTATCGATAATTTCAATAGCTCTTACCTTAGGTGCCCCCGTGACCGTTCCGGCAGGAAAAGTTGCACGCATAACGTCAAAACAATCAGCGCCATTCTTGATCTCCCCAACTACATGTGATACAATATGCTGTACATGGCTGAACTCCCGTACATCCATAAATGAGATAACTTTGACGCTTCCATATCTGGAAATTTTCCCTATATCATTCCTTGCTAGGTCAACCAGCATTAGGTGTTCAGCGGATTCCTTAGGATCGGCCATAAGCTCTTCCCTGAACTTTGCATTCTTATCGCTA
>JAJZYL010000057.1 GCA_021798095.1 archaeon
GATCTATCCAGAATTAATCGAATGCCTTTGCAAGGAAGCGGAAGCTGTGCTGTACGGTATAGATTATTGCGTATAGAAACGGGTCACGTCCCAGTGAACGGGTTCAGGGCTAGGGCATCTAGCGGGAACCAATAGTTCGGGCGCGCTCTGCCCTTTTATTACATAATCCTCGATAACACATAGTTACTCCTAATCTATGATAATAAGGGAATTCTTCAGTGGCTAGGAGAGTGCATATTCCATTTAGTGATACTAAACTGATCCTAGCATCATTATGATCAAGGCGGGATGGACAGCAATGTTTGCAATGGATGTAATATGAGTACATCGCCTCTATTCGCTTTTTTATCTGTTGCCGGTGGCAATGTATTTAAATAGTTGCCTTGAAGGTAAAAATCGGTTTTTGCTGTACAGGAGGGGCTGTGGGCTAGCATGGTTCAGGCTACCAGCCTCGGGCGCTGGTGATCGGCGGTTCAAATCCGCCCAGCCCCACCATTATGGGATTGCACTATCAGAGAGTACGTCTGCCCTTCATGTGGCTATACAGAGGGATTTCAAGGCAGGCATAGCAAAGTGCGTTAGTAGTCATACCCGATTTTATGCTTGCGGAGACACCAACGGCATGGCATCAGGTGGTGCTGGCTGTGCGTCAATGAAACAAGCTGCCGACTAACCCAAACTGGGGATAGCGGTATGGGAAGCTCAGCGTGAGAGGATGTCGCTATCTCCTAAAGTTATGATCTGATTACCATCAAGGAAATATGCAGGCAAATATATTATATTCACCACAAATAAGTATGATCGTGACCAATGGAAACATTGGAGTTTCAGGAATATATGTATTATCAAGAATAGAACAAGGGCAATTAATACAGGGAGTTTAATATCTGAAAGGAAACTGTGAAGTAAAAAGTAAACAGTTATATAGCCTTTTTTATTAAATAATATATGGCATGAAAAATAAACTACTAAAATGGGGCTCAATTGCAATCATTCTTTTAATTACAATGTCTGGTTCCATTTCTTTTGCAGCAGCGCAGCCAAATTCACAGACCCCAATTAAGCATGTCATATATATAATGAAAGAAAATCAATCATTTGACGATTACTTTGGCGTTTATCCATATGGGCCATATGGTATGTTAAAGAATAATTCCATAGTGGGGGAATTATCAGTTCCATATGGCATACAAAATGATATATCCAGCATAAAGGTCCCTAATTACCCTGGTCTTGGCTGGCTCCTAGGATATTCGCACTTAAGGTATCTAAATTCCTCCTCACAAGTTGACCCGGGGGAAGGATGGGTTGATTACCATGGTGACTGGGATTGGGGCAGAAACAATGGATTTGCCTCCTATTCAGGACCAGCAAGCCTTGTTTATGTATCAAATCAGCAAATCCCGTATTACTGGGATTACGCTGAAGAATATGTCCTTGCTGATAATTATTATACACCAGTTCTTACAGAAACGTTGCCAAACAGATTAGCTTCATTAGCTGGATATAGCCCAGTTTCAAATGACTTTGGTCCTCCACCATATGTAAATCTCAATCAAACAATATTTTATCAGCTAAATCAGAATAATGTGAGCTGGGGTTACTTTGAGTTGTTTAGTTCTACACAAAATCCGCCTTCAAGCGAAATATACCCACTAAATTCAATACAAGGCTTCAATAATCTGGCTTACATGAACAATGTTGAAAACCTCTCCGTATTCTTAGCTGAAGCTAAAAATGGAACTCTTCCAGCTGTTTCATTTGTGATGCCATTCGGCCTTGCAGGTGAAGGCAATGTTCCCGATATATCAGAACATCCATCTGCAAATATAACTGCGGGGCAGGACTGGACAGTTAACATAATCAATTCAGTGATGCAGGGTCCAGATTGGAATAGTTCAACCATATTTATAACATGGGATGAATGGGGTGGCTTTTTTGACAACGTTCCACCTCCACAAGTTAATGCTTTTGGGTATGGAGGAAGGGTTCCGCTTTTAATTATATCACCTTATGCAAAGGAAAATTATATTGACAGCAACGTCCTTAACCATGACAGCATACTTAAGTTTATTGACTATAACTTGAATATCCCATATTTATCATCATGGGTAGCTCAGTCAGGTAGCGTTTTATCAGCATTTGATTTTAACCAGAATCCTAGGCCTCCAGTAGTGCTTGGGCCAACGCCTAATATAGTAGGAACTATAGGTAATTCGGCTGGTTATATACAATTTGAAAACGGAAGCAGATTAACATTAACTGCAAAGTTAACTACTGAACAATACCCAATACCCCTTCAGATTCCATTAACTTCGCTAAATTATTCTTCACCACCATTTAAGATGCCTGTCTCATCATATAGCTTTAGCGTTCCACCTGCATGGCTGTCAACAGTTCAATTTTTCCTGATACTATTTTCCCTTGTAGCCCTCATTGTAGCCATTATTATAACAAGGTTAGCCGGCAGTTTTGCATTAAAACAATTGTTCCTTATTGCGACCATCATTTTAGGGCTTGTAACATCTGTGCTTGGAATGATATGGACTGCTATACCTGCGACACCAGTACCGCCAACCGAGCCTACTTATTCTTTTATTACTGATCTAGGATTTATCATGATAGCCCTAGGTGCAATAATCCTGATATTTCCTTATATCAAGAGGTTTTTGCCAAAAGGAGAACAAACGATCCCAGATAACGTCAGATTCATGGCAAAGGCTATAATAGCTGCCGGGGCTATTGCTGTTATAGCAAGCATAATAGCCACACCGGGTATGGTGTTTCCGGTAAGCACTCTCACGCCTAATCCATTAAATCCACCTCAGACTGTTTTACAAATGGTGTTAGCTACCATAAGCCCACTCACTGGTTTAGGTGTAATCATAACAATATCTTCATTTAGCATATTTGTTGTGCAAAGGCTGTACAAAAACAAGAAAAAAATTATAAATCTAAATTAAATTAATTTTTGAAAATACTCTATTTTTTCATTAATTGAATAGTTTAATGAAAAATAAGGATAAATTACCGGTATATCTACCCCATTTTTGATAAAAACTGAGATAGCAGAATTTATTTCAGATGGTGACGGGTTAACCAGAAAAACGCCCTTTTCTTGGAGCTTTCTGATTGCTGTTTTTGAATTTTCTTTTATACCAGTTATTTCAGGAATTATTTTTTCTTTTTCAAACCCACCATTATGGGGTTATAAATAAGAAAAATATGTCGTCTAGATGTATCTCAAATCTAAAATTTTGTCCAACTCATCCAATTCAATGTTAGGCTAGGCTTAGAGAATGGATCACATGCTCCTGCGATTATATGAACATGATCAATTCCCAATTTGATAAATATGGATTCACGCGCATGGACATCGCTAGGCTGGTGCATGCTGCGCTTTATGTAATAACCATAGAGTGGACCCGAATTCCTCAAGCAACATCGAAGTGCTCGGCAGGTCTGAGTACTTCAGCCTGTTGTCAGCCAGTCAATCGTTGCGGTTCGATAAAACTCCATCTACGAATGAAGGGGAGGCAAGTAACAAGCTCCGAAGCTTCAATTGAGAAGTAGCTAACTGGACCAGCTTTAAATATTTAGACTACTAACGATGGTCATGTCGGAAAAAGCTTGCATGATAGCTGTGGATGAAGGCGTGGTTTGTCTCTACCCTTCAGAGAAACTGTTCAAGCTGTTGGGTAAGGATTATACGTTATTGATAATCGGGCTCCTTGGTAATAATAATGGGATAGGTTTTAACGAAATAAAGAGGAGCATAGGCAATCCCCAGTCGAACCTACTATCCATCCGGCTTAAGGAGTTAGAGTACGCAGGTCTTTTGACAAGATACGTCGTAGATCCCAAGCCTATAACAGTGAAATATTCCCTTACTGATAGGGGTGTAGAATTGAGGAAATTGATGATCCCTTTATTCAAATGGATGGAAGTTGAACGTGAAACAATGAAGTGACACCCTCTAACGCTAAAAGCTAGAGCTTTCCATACATTATCGTCCCTATGGGTCCTGCGGCATGATGACCCACTCCAGCTTACGGTACGGTTTTCCGATATTTTTAATGCGTCCTTTCATATTTATATCCTTGGCCCCATTCGGTCGCCATTAAGGAGGCGCCGTCCACGTATTCTATGGGCCAATTGCCTTATCATCCTTGGGTTTCCACTATTAATCAGCGTGCAGAAGGGAGCTGGTGCGCCTGTACGCACCCTAACTTCAGTTACTTGTCCTGCCACCCGGGAGTTTCATCGTGGGGCGGAACCCGTTGCACGTTAAAAGAAGGTGGAGGCTCTTAAGAAGTTCATAAAAAGATATATTAGAAGGCAGCTCAAAAGGTTCAAATAGATAGCGATTAAGTGTGATCTGGTGTGTTTGATATAATAGCTTTAGGGGGTGGATGTTTCTGGTGCACAGAGGCCGTTTTCTCCATGGTACATGGTGTAATCGATGTGGAACCAGGATACTCTGGCGGGACAACCGTTAATCCAACCTATGAGGAGGTATGCAGCGACAAAACCGGCCATGCAGAAGTGGTACGGATTGCATATGACCCAGATACCGTATCACTGATAGATCTCCTTGAAATATTCTTTAAGATGCATGATCCCACCCAAGGGAACAGGCAGGGAGAGGATGTAGGCTCTCAGTATAGGTCCATAATACTTTACACTTCAGACGAACAGGCTAAGATCATTGAGGATTACATAAATCATATACAGGGCCATTTTAAGAGACCTATAACAACCGAGGTGAGGAGGCTGGAAGCCTTCTATTCCGCAGAAAAGTACCATAGGGGATATTATCAGGTCAATGGAGCAAAACCATATTGTAGGCTGATCATAGCACCAAAGGTTGAGAAAATAAGGAATGAGTTCAGGAAGCTTATGCGATAGGCATGCCATTTAGCGCTTATCAAACTACTCAATGGGAACATGATATTTTTGGCGGCGCTATAGCTCGAAAGGATTAACGCCTTTAAGGCTCAATCAAATGGCCATTCCGGTACCGCTGTCTGTCATCGTTCTTGCTGGCGTGTTTTTAGCAATAGCTGTTAGACAGGTCGGCAGGTTCAGGCTACAAATATGGCAGATAGTGCTAGTGGGGGCGACAGTTGTACTAGTAACACGGCAGATCAGCATACCTGCTGCCTTATCTTATATCGATCCAACGGTTATTCTATTCCTCCTTGGAATCTTCATAGTGGGTGAAGCGCTCACAGAGAGCGGGTACCTTCAATACTTGTCATATAGGCTCTTTAGACGCGCAAAATCCGTAAACTCTCTGGTATTCATCATTCTGTTTGCGGCCGGTCTAGCTTCAATGTTCCTTCTAAATGACACCCTTGCCGTAATAGGAACACCTGTTATAATCATGCTAGCCTCCTCCAAGCATATTAATTTGAAGCTCCTTTTGTTAGCTCTGGCGTTTGGTATAACCACGGGGAGCGTCATGAGCCCTATTGGTAACCCTCAAAACCTTCTGATAGCTTCTAGCGGAATTGTGAGAAACCCATTTCCAACGTTCTTCTCCTATCTGATAATTCCGACCATCTTAAACCTACTCATTGCTTATGCGGTGCTCAGGCTCTTCTACAGGGAAGAATTTAAGAAAGCCGGATTGACTCACGATCCGATTGAAATCAATGATTCACAGTTAGCGAAGCTTAGCAGGGTAGCACTGGCTTTACTCTTAGCCCTCATAGGGATCTATATCGTGGTTTTGTACTATGGCAGGTCCTCCAGCTTTAACCTCTCATATATAGCCCTCATCCCCGCGATTGTGATAATAACCTTTAGCCATAGGAGGCGCTCAATAATCAAGGGAATCGATTGGTCGACCATAGTTTTCTTCCTTGCACTATTTGTGCTGGTGGGTAGCGTATGGCAATCAGGATTCTTTCAAAGCCTGATTTCAGGTCTGAATCTGGATATAGGGTCAATACCGATCGTATTAGGTGTAAGCGTGGTAGGAAGTCAGTTCATTTCAAACGTGCCCATGGTGCTGCTCTACCTGAAGTTGCTTTCCTACTCCCACATATCGACTTCAGCGGCTATAGCACTGGCGGCAGGCAGCACCATAGCGGGTAACTTATCAATACTTGGCGCAGCTAGCAATGTAATAATAATTCAGGGCACGGAAAAAAGGGGGGCGGAA
This sequence comes from archaeon, assembly GCA_021798095.1. Classification (GTDB taxonomy): domain Archaea; phylum Thermoproteota; class Nitrososphaeria; order Conexivisphaerales; family UBA164; genus JAJZYL01. Next base: position 6,170 of record JAJZYL010000057.1, read on the forward strand.
CCTCTATCATTTATGGACTTTGCTAGAATCGGCGTAATACTTACAACGATAAACATCCTGGTATACTGGGCATTCTTAACCCTTTAAATCACACGTTAATCTTCGCACATCAAATAGTCCAGATATTATTACGTTATTAGCATGAAGTCCTTTTGAGGGTTGATCAACTCAGAAGGGGCCATCGATCATGCCACTAATGAGGTTATCATGTGTACCTGTAAAAATTAAGGAATTATGCCCTCTTTATTGTAGTCAGTAGTTATTCCATGAGTCGCTATCCCTATTAACGAAATTGTCGTGTATGAAAGCACGAATACCACGGACATGACCACCGCTACCGCAAAGACCTCCAGCCCAAGCTGGCCAAGCGCTGCGAAACCACCGCCGAACAACAACCCATTTGGCAGATTAGCAGCACCTGAAGCCGCTGCGAATGCGTTCTGCGTGAAAAACGCTATCATTGTTATCCCGAAGATGCCACCCAGCATATGGCCAGGAAACAGGCCTATTGGATCCGAGAACCATTTAAAGCGCCCAAAGAACCTTTCACCTGCTAGGAACAGTGGTCCCCCAAAGTCCCCAGAATCGCAGCGCTTGCAGGGCTCACATATCCCGCTAATGGCGTTATTATTATCAGGCCCATCAGTATGCCATTTACAGCATAAAGCAATCCCGGATTATTTCTCTTGAAAAGGTATTGGAAGAACATAGTGGATGCGAAGGCCATGGCTGCAGCAATGAAAGTGGTAAGAACCACCACCGTCGTTTCATTGGTTAGAGCCAGTTCGCTGCCAGGATTGAACCCGAACCAGCCAACCCATAGCAGCAAAATCGAAATTGTAAGCATTCCAGGGTTAATGTGGATGGTCGACTGTGGGCTTCGTTCCAGCCCCTTCTTACGCTCTTCCTGCCATATCTTGAGCACCAATGCAAAACCCGTGGCCCCCGCGGCAGCGTGAACGACTAGACCGCCAGCGAAGTCTCTCACCCCCATGAGGTACATCCAACCCGTAGGATTCCAGATCTAAGCGGCTGGAAGGTTCCATATAAATATGAAATAAACTATCGCAAAGGCAACTAATGCCTCGATTTTGAGCTTCTTCAACGCTATAACGGCAACCAGGGCAAATGTCACTGCAGCGAAGGCTGCTTCAAAGAGAAAATACGTACCCGTAGTAAGGCCTGTGCCGGTATATGCAGATGTCATGGACCACCAGACCCCTGAAATTATACCGGTTACATGTGTTGAAAAACCCCCAAGGAATAGGCCCGTATAAAACGGATTGCCTATTATTCCGTCAAGTGTTGGAGCGAAGGCTGTGTTGAATCCTATAAAGGCCATAACGGCCACTCCCATGCCGGTTATAAGGATCCCCTTTAACAGGCTTTGTGAGATATCTTCGCCAAGCTCTCCAACTTCTAGTAGACCCACGGATGCGGTCATCATAAAAACTAGTATTGCGGACAGGAGCACCCACATATTGTTAATGAGGTTAGGGGTGATCAATCAGTTCATTCCTCCTATTCCCAGTATGTAAGTAATGACCCGACCATTTGTACTTTTGATAATCGGACAGATCATAATAGGCTTATTCATGGATGAATTTCACCAATTGGATTTACATGGGGTAATTATAACAGCGTATAAATATTTCTATTTTCATGCTGTGTCGAATATCTGA
>JAJZYL010000058.1 GCA_021798095.1 archaeon
TGAGATTCTTTTTCATGAACGTCCACGCCAAAATAAACTTCACTCATGGCATCATTTTCCTTTGCCTTGCTATTTAATGCTCCCATGTCATAGTAGGCAGTATGGGTTAAATAATAGGAAATTAAGATGGTCTTAGATGGCAAAGAAAATACCTCAGCAACCTGAGATAAATATAGGTACGGCGGGTCATGTTGATCATGGAAAGACCACACTAGTCGAGGCGCTAACTGGAAAGTGGACTAGTATGCACAGCGAAGAGCTCCGCCGGGGCATCACCATAAAAATAGGGTATGCCGACGCACCGGTTTATTATTGCCCAGATACAGATTCTTACAACACCGAAGGGTCATGTAATGGAAAAGAAGCCATACTGAAGCGAGTCGTTAGCTTTGTGGATTCCCCTGGGCATGAAAGCTTGATGGCCAACATGCTAAGCGGGTCGGCTATAATAGATGGAGCGTTATTAGTGATAGCGGCTAATGAGCAAGTACCTCAGCCCCAAACTAGAGAGCATTTACAGGCTCTCAACATGATTGGAGTTTCAAAGTTAATAGTTGTACAAAATAAGGTGGACTTGATAAGTTATGATGAAGCTAAACTTAACCATGAAAAGATCATGGATTTCCTCGAGTCATATGGTCACAAGAATACGCCTATAGTGCCGGTGTCCGCTCGCACTGGACTAAACATGGATATGTTGTTAACGATTATGGAGAAGCATATTCCTACTCCGCAAAGGGATGAGAATGCGCCTGCGCAGATGCAGGTGATTAGGTCATTCGATATAAACAAGCCTGGTTCCCAAATTGAAGCGCTTAAGGGTGGTGTACTGGGCGGTACCCTTAAGGCAGGTATCCTGCGGGTGGGCGACAAAATAGAGATCAAACCTGGTATATACATAGCAGAACGTGGTTCCTACTTGCCTGTGGAAACAGAAGTGGTCAGCCTAGCTACAAGCGGTGGCCTCGTAGAATCCGTAAAACCGGGAGGCCTAATAGGGGTTGGAACACGTCTGGATCCAACATTTACTAAGAGCGACCTTATGTTGGGCAACTATATAGCTGCTCCCGGTGTTCTCCCAGATCCCATAACAGAAACCGACATTAAGGTTGAGCTATTCAGTTCTATAATAGGTGTTAATGAGCTGATAAAGGTTGAGAAGTTGAAGCCGAAGGAAATGGTTAAATTGAATGTAGGAACGATGGTCACATTCGGGACCATCCAAGATATAAATGATGATAATATACATCTAGTTCTGCGCAGGCCTGTGTGTGCATTAAAGGGGACGCGGATAGCGATAAGCCGGAGGATCGGTGATCGGTGGAAGCTCGCTGGATCTTCCACAATTATGTCCTAATCCAATTTGTAGGCTGCTGATTGGAAAAGGTGGGGGAACTGGTAATGGACGGACATGGGTTTAGAAGATGAAGGTGCTTTTTGACACAAGCGTTGTAGTGTATATGCTAAGTACACCTAATAATCTTACAGACCAGCTAAATGCGGCCTTCGGTTTAGTTGAATTCATTACAATAACCCCGGTGATCCGAGAGCTAAAGGGTTTGAAAAGAGATGGTAGAGTAGCTTCGCGGTATACAAATTTCAGGTGGGATAATATAATAGAAATAGATGGACGGGCTGACGATGCACTAGTAAATGTATCCGTAGATATGGGTATGCCGGTGATAACGCTGGATCTTGATCTAGCTAGAAGACTTAAGGGGGCCGGGGCCTCTTGTTATACCCTCAGTGGAAACAAACTTATCAGATACTAAATTATAACATACATGATGATTGATACATTGCCTATGATAAGAGTTTTATGCCTAGAATTATATGTGTTAACATGGGCGATTTAACAGATAGGACATTTTGGATAGCAAATGATCGAGAAATAAAGGGGGGGTTGACTACAGATTATTATTTTCTTAATGTTGAAAAGGCCCTTAGAAATGAAGGTAGGGATCCAAAGGTAGTCATGGAGGTATATACGCGTCACCTACCATATCAAGAGAACTGGGGTATATTAGGGGGAATAAATGAAGCACTAAAATTGCTCTACGGGAAACCAGTTGACGTATGGACTATGGATGAAGGGGAGGTATTTATTTCTTCCAAGAATAACCTTGCGTACGAGCCAGTTATGAGGATTGAAGGCGGTTATGCCGACTTCGCGCGATATGAAACGCCCATACTAGGCTTCCTATGTTCTCTTAGCGGGATAACTACAAAGGCGGCCAGACTTAGATCGCTAGCTGGAGCTAATAAAAGACTCTTGAGTTTTGGCACAAGGCGCGCTCATCCCGCGCTTTCGGCAGCTATTGAAAGATGTGCGTATATAGGGGGCTTCGACGGTTTTAGCAACATAATAGGTTCTAGACTGCTCCACGTTGAAGCAACAGGCACTATCCCCCATAGTTTCATACTTCTTTATGACGACCCCAGAGATGCATGGACCGCTTTCGATAAGTGTATGCCTAAGGGTTCTCCTCGTACGATGTTGGTTGATACCTATTATGATGAAAAGACTGAATCTATAATGGCCCTAGACCTATTAAAGGGCAAATTAAAGGCGATTAGGTTAGATACACCTGGAAGCAGGCGCGGCGATTGGCGTAAAATAATCGAAGAAGTCAGGTGGGAGCTTGATATAAGAGGCGGTACCGGCGTAAACATATTAGTATCAGGCGGTCTAGACGAAGAGGATATACTCAAGCTGAATGATGTAGTGGACGGCTATGGTGTAGGGACAGCCGTATCTTGCGCTCCACCATTGGATTTTAACATGAAGATTGTGGAAGTTGAGAGCCAGAAGACCGGCGCGCTGGTTAAAAGGGCGAAGAGGGGGGATATTTCTGGAAAGAAGGGAGTATATAGAAATTTCAAGGAATATAAGGATATAATAATGTTGGATAAGGGTAAACCCCCCGATGGTTATGAGTGCCTCCTCAAGCCAAGGATTAAGGGTGGAAAGCAGCTCGGTGAAGCTGAACCTCTTGAAATAATAAGGGAGAGGGTCGCCTCCAGAATTAAATGGTTAAAGCATCACGAAGTAAGCGTACAGTTAGTTTCGGCCTGAATGGAAAATATTGATTAAATCGTTTAAATTAAAAGATCTTGAACATAAGAAGGACGGGTTCGGTGGACCTCCCACTTCATAATGGCAGAGCCCCTGAGTGGCTTTACAAGAAGATGAAAACCCTCGGGGGGGAAATAGCATACCTTATAATTGAGGATAAGGGGAAGGCCGGCCTGCTGGAGAGACTATCCAATCCGATATGGTTTCAGGGGTTAGGGTGCCTGCTGGGATTTGATTGGCATAGTTCCGGGTTAACTACGGTCACCATGTCCGCCTTAAGGGAGGAGCTGGATGAACATGATATGGGCGTTAGGATAGTAGGTGGTAAGGGTAATTTTAGAGATATCCCCCACAGAATAGAAGAACAATCATGCATGATGGGTGTTTCTGACGCCCAAATATCCGAATTCATGAAGGCGAGCAAGATGACCGCTAAGGTGGATGGTACAGCCATTCAAGATGGATTTTCGCTGTACCACCACGCTATAGTTCTCGCTGATGATGGGGGATGGGCTGTAATACAACAGGGAATGCGTGCCGAAAAAAGGCTGGCCAGACGTTACCACTGGTACTCAGGAACATATGGTAATTTTACGGTAGAGCCGGAACAAAATGTAATAGGGGAGCCTTCAGATACTCGGGTGCTTAACACTGTAGACGTTGAGGCGTTAAATAATCAAAAATCTTTGATGGATATGATATGCGATCGTAATTTTATTAATATGATGAAAAGCGAGTCCATTGGGAGCTATTCCCTAGACCACTGGACGACAGGTGAACATGATAGCTTTTCTCAGATGAGCGTCTCCTTCCCATTACATGTAAATTGGAAATTGTTAAACGCATTATATGAAGCCAGACTGAGGAGGTATGAAGAGCTATTGTTATTTCCGGGAGTTGGCCCTGCGGCGGTTCGGGCACTTGCACTAGCTGCAGAACTAGTGTATGGTACACCCGTTGCATGGAAAGACCCTATTAAATATGCATATGCTCACGGAGGGAAGGATGGTGTACCATTCCCCGTTAACAGGGCCGCATACGATAATACGATAAACGAACTCAGACAGGTAATCGAGGCCATGGGAAGTTCAGCTGAAGAAAAGAAACATGCATTGAAGCGATTAGCAAATCTGAATGGTTGACCTACGCAGGAATGCTTAAATCGGTTGCGAACGACGTAATGAAGTAAGCAGAGTTGAGCTCATTAAGAGTACGGACTATCCTGATATTTAATACATTACTTACACTGGCCGCCAGCTTTGTCTTTAATATAGCGGTTACACGTAAGTTACCGTTATTCGACCTAGGACTCCTAAACCTCTTTACTGGAGCTATATCATTGGGTTCCATACCAATTTCTATACCGTCATTCATGGCTCCTAGGCTTTCTGCCAGGTACAAGGAATCCAATATTAGCCTGCTCCTAGTTTCTATGCTCTTTGGAATAGTGGGTTCTATAGCTAGCGGAGTGTTCCTGTTTATAATTAGAACCGAAATTACAACCACGTACTATTATGTAATATTGACGTTGGCTGTATTAAGCATAATGCTGTCATCCATGAACTCTGTATTTACTGGTGGATTGACGGTTTTTAACAGGCCCAGGATGTTATACGTTTCGATAATAACCGCCATCGTCAAGATGGGGGCCATTGTGTTTATACTTTATTCTAACTGGTCACTTTTTTCAGTCCTTATATCATCGTTCGTTATAACACTTTCAGGCACCATATATGCCGGCATCTCCTTGACGCCATACGTAAATGGGTTTGGCGATCTTAGAAGAGCTGTCAGGGAAGTACTTAGTGGATCCTGGGTACCCCTCATCGGGTACGCCACCTCTAATATAAGCTCCCTAGACACATTCATCATAGCGGCCATAGGCGGAGTAATAGATAATGCCATATGGGAGGTAATGAGCATGATAGCCTCTCTTTATAGCTTTACTGGCACATTCATGAGTATAACTTACGGTGAACTGTTACAGAACGTTTCCCACGAGAGGAAGGTATATATGGACTTCTTGGTGGTCCTCCTTTTTGCTTCTAGCATATCCCTTTTTGTAGTGTACTTTGAGCCTTATGTAATTACATTTCTGAGACCCACAAACGTTAGCCTCATAGGGGAACTTGCCATTCCTATAATCATATGGTCAACAGCTAACATAATTAATACGTCTTCACAATATATTTCCAATATAATGCAGGGTATAGATCGAGTCGATATGAGTGCAAAGATAACCCCAAAGGTGTACTGGAAGAGCATGGTATTTTATGCACATTTGGCTGAGTTCATAACAGCTGTTTCTTATGTAGCGCTCATATACCCTATGATCATATCTGTGAAAGACCTCGGCATAAGCTTCTACGTAATAGATGGGGTTATAATAGCCCAGCTCATAGCTACCATCATATCTCTGACGATAAGAATTAACAGGTTTCCGTCAGCACGAAACTACCTTATGCCCAAGGAATTGATCAGAGATTATGCCATACCGACCATTGCTACGGGCGTAGCTCTTTATTTAATAAGGATCCCCGTTGATCTTGTCTTACATCCTACAGTTTCAGCCGTTGGGGAGCTAGCCATACTTTTCCTTATCTTTCTGATAGTGATAGCTGTTTACTTGGGCATTGGATTGTTGCTCTCCCCAAGGATAAGGGGCATAACCAGAGCTGTCACACGTAAGTATGTTTCCTACATAAAGAGACATAGGACCTAAAAATTGCCAATGAATTAACAGGTTAGTTTCAAGCTATAGAAAAGGATATTATGAGATAGTTGGACGGACGCGTTAATTTTGCCAAACAAGGAAGTTAGCTATTGGTAGATCGATTGCCCGAGTTATTGATCATAAGGGGGCAACCGCTAACTTTTTAATCAGGGTGTATTTGGTGCCCATATGCAGACGCCGGGACAAGTGTGGAGGATAAACTCTGGCCTTACGGATTACTTCCTTACTGATAATTCTCTATACATATATAAGGAAGGAACGGTGACTACATCAATCCTGCTCATTGCTGTAGGCCTGCTTATAGGCTTTTTATACACTGGGCTCCTAATCGGAATAGTTCTGGGCCTGTTGCTGTACTGGGTTTATACCTATTTAGCTAGACGGAAGGGAATTAGAATAAAGACCATGAATGATATTGAAGCGCTTTATCAGGGGCTGAAAGTCAGGAAGTATAATTGGAATGAATTGTCCGTCGAAAAAATTGATAAATTTTTCCAGTTCACGGTAACTGATGCCGATGGCCGAACACGTAGGTACTCCTTCAGAATAACAGAATCTGAGAAAACCTATATCTCCCAGAAAGTGCCACAATTAATAAACAACCAAAATAATACTGTTTAAGATGCCCCTGACGCGCGTCTTGGTTTATTTGTAATGTTTACACCCAGCAACTACGTACTCCAGCAACTACGTGCTCCATCAACCATCATCCTAAACCGTATTAAAACTCCAATTCTCGACGAACGACATCATCAGTGCGGAGGGTGGGATTCGAACCCACGAAGGCCAACGCCAGCGGATCTTAAGTCTGGGCGCCGTGCCGGGCTGAACCAAAGCGTGATTAGGCCGACATAACACCGCCCCCTTAGACCAGGCTTGGGAACCCCCGCTCAACTGCATGGTAACTGCCAGGAATTTAAATGTTCAACTCTTTTGCGGATGCTCTGAAATATAATGTATCAGGGCAGACTTCAGGACCTTGTAAGGCAACACCGCACATTTGATTCTGTTCGGGCCTAGGATGGGGTTCCCAAGGCTTTCGATAAGATCGTCCTTGGTCATCTTGATAACGTCGTCTACTGATTTTCCATTAACCAACTCGGTGAGGATCGAAGACGAGGCCATGCTTATGGCACACCCTCTGCCTACAAATTTGATGTCGGTTATAATGCCATCTTGTATCTTTACGAAGTATTTCACTTTATCTCCACACGTTACATTGCTTTCCTCCATAGTGGCATCAGCATCATCAATTGATCCGAAATTTCTGGGGTTCTTATAATGGTCCAGTATGATTTCCCTATAAATAAGATCGCTCATTTTACAAGAACACCTTTACGAGTTCCCTGATAGCGTCAACAAATTTATCTATTTCCTCAAAATCATTATAAAAGTAAAGGCTGGCTCTTGCCGTCCCATCAAGGAGTCCCATAGACTCCTGCAAGGGCTGAGCACAATGGAATCCCGACCTTACGGCCACCGCCATAGAATCTAGGTAGCCAGCAATATCGTGTGGGTGAATACCTTCTACAGTAAATGGCATTATGGCGCCCCTTTCCTCCACAGGCGGTCCATACACCTTAACATCCTTTACTGCTTTAACCTGATCTAGGAGATACTTCATAAGCTCCTTTTCATAGGAATGTATGTTATCCATGCCTATGGACTTCAAGTACCTGATGGCCTCTGTGAAGGCTATTGCATCGGCATAGTTAGGAGTGCCGGCTTCGAACTTCCAAGGCACATCATTCCACGTCTGCCCGTCAGTGTGTACTTCCTTGATCATTTCCCCGCCAAGGAGGAAGGGTGGTAGCTCTTCGAGGAGAGCCTTCTTACCGTACAGCACCCCCAGGCCCGTAGGCCCTAACATCTTGTGCGCAGAAAAAGCGTAGAAGTCGGCGTCAAGGTCTCTTACGTTAACTGGCAAATGGGGTGCTGCCTGAGCTCCATCAACGACCACGATAGCGCCCTCCTTTCTGGCCTTCCTTATAATCTCCTTTATGGGCAAGATGGTCCCAGTT
>JAJZYL010000059.1 GCA_021798095.1 archaeon
CACAAAGGCCAGGCTTCTTACGGAGAGGAAGACGCTCGCCACCACCGAAAGGATATTCAAGATACTCGAGGACAAGAAGGAGCTGCTGATGAAGAGGCTGAACGAAACCACCATCGAGTCAATTGAGAGGTGGCAGGAGGCTTCCGAAGGCCTGTCGAAGGCGTACGAGCTATTTGCGCTTGCACTGATCCGGATGGGGGAGCCGGCGTTCAAATCGGCGACCAGCATCACCATCCCCGATGTTGAAGTTAATGCCACCAGGCTCAAACTGATGGACGTTACCCATTACACTCTGGAAGTGGCTGACCATAATTTGCCGGCCCTCAGCTTAAACGATGTGCCGATCAAGTTCTATGAGGCCAGGGAAAGGCTGTCCGAAGCGCTTGGCAAGCTGGCCGCTGCCGCCACGTCAGAGGACCTGTTGTTGAGGATAGCTGAAAACCTTGAAAAGACAAGGAGGCTGACAGCATCTATCGACAAGGTGGTGGTGCCAGGCCACAAGGAGACCATCAAGACCATTTCGTTCATACTGGAGGAAAGGGATAGGGAGGAGCTGGTAAGGCTTAAGAAGATCAAGAAGACCATATCGGGCAGGAGCGCAGATTAGCGACTTGGACCAATTTGAAGTTTCAAAGCAAAGGGTAAAGGACCGGTATGAAGACGATAGGAAACGGACAGACTCGGAGTATAAGGACCTGGAGGAGCGGTACACGAATATGCTACAGCTCAACGGGTGAAGATCATGCACACCGGCAAACGGCGCGCAGATGATAATTATGCAAGTGCAATAGAAAAATTTAAATTGGCGCTATGGGGTATTTGAGGAAATGGATAAGAAGATCATCATAATACAATTGATAGGCATTCTGAGCATCATCATTATACACCCCGCCTTTGCGCAATCCGCGTCCGGCCTGACGGACCTCACCGGGAAGGCCATAGGCGCAGGCGTGGCGTTCGGGCTTGCGGCCCTTGGCGCAGGCATTGCTATAGGCGGTGGTGGGGCAGCTGCAATAGCTACGGTTGGGGAGAGGCCGGATAGGCCAGAGGTAAGGACGTTCGCCCTTATAGTGGTAGCCCTTGGTGAAGCGGTTGCAATTTACGGCATAGCGATGGCAGTGTTAATACTGGGTTCTCACTGATCACTTCAGATCAGTTAACATACGTTCTGAAGGCTTACGCGCTCAAGCTGGCCTGGCCTTCGGTCCGGACCCCTTGGCCATATTTTCAGCCATCTTTCCAAAGGTCCACGTAACCTTGGTGAGTATTTCGTTCAATTTCTCCTGAGAGCCATAATTTTCAACCTTGATCTTGGTTATCGTGCCGTCGGCGTTCGTGTCGATCATATAATTGAAAGGCCTCCCATCGGTAACCCGTGAAGCCTTCAACGGCTCAAATACCTTGTTTATCAGGTAGTTTTTAAACGGCGGAGTTTCAACATGCAACATCAGCCGCTGCTCCGGGACTATGGTGGCTATTTCATTTAATATGTAGGCCATCCCGAGGAGCAGGTTATCCTTGGCGCCTCTTAATGCCCTCTGGACGCCCTCCGTTTCGGTGGGCAACTGCGCGGCCGTTATGAAGCTTGATTTTTTCAGCTTCTCATCTATCATGGCCATAAGGGTAAGATAGGTAAGCTCTTCATCCTTAAGCTCCTTCAGCTTATCATCCAACCAGCCCCTGACTTCAGCCAGCCTCTTAAGGTCTTCTTCGTCCAACATCCTGTGGATGTCAATGGCTCATAAAAACTTTGCCCTAGCTGCGTCGTTGTCCACCATTTTCAGTACCGAGGGCAGCCTCGACAGTTCACCTATCATATAGTCAGGCCCGCCCAGGGCTATGGATTTAGAGCCAAAGCCTCCAAGGTACGCGATCGACCTGATCCCGGCGGCGTTGGCGGCCCGGATATCTATTATTGAATCGCCGACCATGATGGTCTGTTCGGCTGTGCAATTAGCCCTTCTCATGGCCAATAATAGGGTGTCGGGCGCGGGTTTAAGTTCGCCAGCATCCTCCCTTGAAACGCTTACATCAAAGCTGACGGGCGAACCGCTTAAGAACCTATCAAGCATTTCCCTGCAATTATTTGTAACGACGCCTATCAAATATTTAGCCTTTAGCCTGCGCAGCAACACGGCCGTTGACCTGCTCATATTTGCAGTAGGAGCGCTGAGCTCGTACTTTTTTAGCGCTTCAAACACCCTAGATTTGAAAGGCTGGTAATCATTGGGATCGGCCCCCCTGAACTCGCTAAGCATATCATGAATGGTACCGGCTTTCAGGTTAACTCCAAGGGAAGCTGCGAGCGATCTCACGGCATCCCTTTGCGCCTTATAGTCAAGGGTAAATTCTATCAACGTGCCATCCAGATCGAACAATATTAACCTGATCAAGATATCAGAATTAGGTCATCATCAGCTTATTAATCTTCTTCACAAGATCTACCAATATATCCGATTATGGTTCCCTGAGCTGTCTCTGGCCTTCGCCACAAGGGGATATTACCGACCATGAATTAGGTGGTTGCCGGATCAATGGGCCTGAACGTACTCATGATACGCTAATCTTTTAAGCGCAGTCCGGCGCTGTTTAGACCTGTGGAAAAATCTTCAAGGGATAATGGAACCACCGCGCTGTCTGACGTGTCGGCAGCGCTGGATTCCGTTGTAAATATTTCAGAGAGATGGTTGGCATTCTTACGAAGGAGGCTGGACCGCGTCCGTATCATCAGTTCAGTTCTAACTGGATTGATAACATGGTCTATTATAGCGGGGGCTACAGTGGGCCTATTGATCATAACATATACGCCGTACTATATAATTCATAACCAGGCTCTAATGCTGATATTGTTTGGAATTTATGCAGTTGCAGGCGCCTTTAGCGGCATGGCCTGCTATATAATCATTAGCAGGAAAAGGACCCCCGACCTGGACGAGCTCGCCATTTTGATTGCAGAAATGAAAGACTCAAACGGTGGTGTAAAGCTAACGGCAAACGCGCTGGCTGCGGCCGAAAAGATCATAGAAATCCTTCCGAGGACCATTAGAAAGCGGAATCAGGACGCCATCCTCTTCGGCGTAGCCGCTTTCATACTGTCCGTCATCGTCGTGCATCTTCTACCTTTAGATATAATTGTCGGAGTTGGGGTATGGTTTTACTTCAAACACGAGCTCGACAAAAGTTACGCCAAGGGCGTGTCCAGGCTGGAGGGGGAGAAAAAGCTGTTCGAAAAGAAAAAGAAAGAGTTCATGGATAGCCTCTGATGGATGATCAAAGTTGGAGAGACCGGACCTCTACGTGTTGGCGCGCTTCCTTGATATCATATACAGGACCGGCTCGCCAATGAAAAGGACCAACATACAGATGCTCTTGGGGGTAAATTACCCGCGGTTCATTGAATATCTGGATTGGATGGTTGACCATGGGCTAGTTCTTGAGGTTCTCGATGAAGAAAAGACGGAGAGGATAACGCTGACGCCAAAGGGCATCGACGCGTATCACCGGCTTGTAGACTGGATCAAGGAAACTATAGAAGGCGTGAAACTGTGACGCGCGCCCCATTTTTAGCGTTTGGTGTGCAAGAAAAGAAGTTAGGTTACGTCGCCGCAAACCAATCCACAGGGCGGACAGCGGCAGGGGCCCGCCCTCTTCGTGAGAGTATATCATACTTATAACGTATTGTTAACACGGTAGGCTTTTATACCATATCCCAGCTCCCCTTCTTTTAGAAGTGAATTAAGGGCTTGGTATATGCTAGCTTGGTGCAAACCCCACAACCTGCAGCGACCGGTGATGCCCTGTGGCTTGTGAGCTTTGCAGTGATCGAAAATGTGGAGACAGCGCCCAACCTGTCCTATATCGGCGGGCATAGCAAATTTCCATCGGGACCGGCCATGAGATCGGATTACGAAGAATCTGGGCGTATTGAACACATCCCACCCACTGGCGGGCGTTTTACTGGGCAGGCTATGATAAACGGCGTTTTATCCGATGATGCAGGAAACGATGGCAGAGGCCATCAAAGGTGATTAGTACATGGCGCCAGGAGCAGGTTCGGTGATGGCCTTGGAAAACGTGAGCAAGGTATACGGAGGGGCTGTTTCAACAATAGCGCTCAATGGTGTTACATTCGACATAAAGGAGGGGGATTTTGCATCGATCGTCGGGCCATCGGGCTCCGGCAAATCAACCCTGTTGAACCTGTTGGGCGCCTTGGACAGGCCAACATCTGGGAAGATATACATCAATTCACACGACATAAGCCTGTATGATGATAACCAACTCTCGATGATCCGCAATAAATACATAGGGTTCATATTTCAGGCTTACAACCTTATAGGGCGGCTCACGGCCATAGAAAACATAGAAATACCGTTGATGGTCCGTGGAATACCCCGGGATAAGAGGGAGGTGCTTGCGATGCAGAGCATGAGGCTAATCGGAATAGAGGGGCTGAGGAACAAGAAACCCACATTTCTCAGTGGGGGGGAACAGCAAAGGGTAGCGATATCACGCGCGCTGGTCGCAGAGCCCAAGATAATTTTGGCGGACGAACCGACGGGCAACCTGGATTCAATAAATTCCAAGGTGGTCATGGATGCCCTTATTAAGATAAACAAGGAGGCCGGTAAAACCGTAATAATGGTTACGCACAATTTGGAACTGGCCAACATGACACGCAAGATCATACGGATCAGGGACGGAATGGTGGAGAAGATAGAAAATGTTGCATGGTGAGATGGTAAAAACGATTCGTTATCACGCGCTGTTTATATCCCTGTGTCTTAGCGGTAGGGGAGATGGTATATAAAAATGAAGAACATCGTCAAGATCATTCTGGCGCTTCTGCTGTTTTCTATCCCTATAACTGGCGCCTTCGCTGCCACTTCAACGCCCCAGCTGATTAACTACACCTGGGGTTCCATCGGGACGCCGATCTACGCAACGCCGGGCATGGTAAACGTGCCCCTGACGGTTCAATTTAATTCAACGGCTAACATCAGCTATGGTGAGCTGACGCTCACCTCAACGCCCATCACTAGCTCCACTGGAGGGGAGTACGCGTATGCCGCGCCTGCGGGAACTGGGTACCTGACGTTCTACCTGAACATACCCACCAACGCCACCCCTGGGACCTACGATGCGAGTTTGCTAGTAATTCTTTCAGGTGGTGGCGCTACCAGCGCCACCCTGGACCTGGTTATAAACGCTCCAGTATCGATAAAGGTGACGGCCCCGTCTTCTAGTCTGGCGGCCGGCGGCTCCGCATCGTTCCCAGTCGAAATAACAAACAGTGGCAACTCCACAATATATGGCCTGTCGGTAACGCCGGCGTCCCCTTACCTGCAGCTGGTCTCCGGCAACTCATCTTCACTAGGTTATCTCACCCCAAATGGAACCGCGATTTTCAGATATGATATTTATGCGCCTAACACACTGAATCTTGGGCTATACCCGATCTCCATAGGCGTCACATACAGCATGGGCACGGGCCAGGTTCCGACCAGTGTGGTTTACTACACATATTTAGCCGTCACAAGCGTTCAGGGAGTCAGCGCCACGCTAACCCCCTCCACCCTATATTACCAGAGGAATAATTCCATGGTGTTGACGCTAACGAACAACGCCGGTAACCAGTTAAAAGATGTCATAGTAGACCTTAACGTCGGTTCTAACCTGTACGTTCAGCAGGGGACAGGCCCATTTAACCTCAGCACCATACCGGCCGGCGGCCGTTCCAGTATAACCCTGAACATAATACCAACTTCGACGCTGCAGACATCTACGGTTCCGATCATAGTCGAAGCCAGTTACAAAGTGGACAATATAACTCAGTTCAGTTCATTCGATTACAACGTCCTCCTTACGGGGGACATCGTCGTGAGCTTCTCAAACATCGCAACATCGGGGGCCGCCTATAATGGAACAACGCTCACCGTCTCGGGGTCACTGTTGAACAGCGGTACGGAAGAAGCATACTATGGCACGCTATACGCAAATGGGCAGATCGCACAGCCCACTCAGTCAACATATATCGGAGACCTGCCCACTGATTCGCCGACGCCATTCACAGTAAGCTTCACGATACCCTCGGACGCCTCCACGGGCACATACAAGCTTTCATTGTTGTTCACCTATCAGGACTCATTGGGTAACTCATACAATGCAACTTATCTGCTCTATTTGCCCGTCATCAGCGGAGCACAGCCGGTTCAACATACGCCTCAGAAATCGAACTATGCCCTTTACGCGCTGATAGCCATACTGGTCGTGTTGATATTGGTCATCGTATACCTGATCAGGAGAAGACGGTCCAAGTCCAAGCAGGAGCTGACCCTGTAAAGCCGGTGCGAAGTCGCAAATGAAATTCTCAGATATTTTTTATTACGCGTTCAGCGCCCTGAAAGAGAGAAGGACCAGGTCCGTTCTGACCATCCTCGGAATAATGATCGGGCCGGCCGCCATAGTTGGCATTACATCGGTGACCGGCGGCTTCGGGTCGCAGATAACCACCCAACTGCTGAGGCTGGGCACTAACACCATAATAATTGAACCCAACGGCCAGACGAGCTTAACCCAAAGCTATGTAACCACGATATCAGAAATACCCGGCATCAAGGGAGCCTATCCATTCTATGCTATACCTGGAACGATCAAAACCCCCGGTGGAACAGAAACGGTACAGGTGCTGGCTATAAGCCAGGCCGGGCTGAACAACGCAGTTCCGGGCATCCAGCTCGATACCGGAGGCTTCCCTCCGCCCACAGAGACATTTGAAGCAGCGGTGGGATATTCTATCGCCAATCCGCAGAATACGAATTACCCCAAATACAAGTTGAATGAGGCAATAACGGTGGTTATCCAGGCCCAGACGACGGTTTCAAAGAGCTTCCTCATTTCCGGTACCCTCAAACAGTTCGGCACTTCGCTATTCATAAATGTTGATCAGGGTATAATTGTGCCGTTGGCGACGGGCCAGCAGCTCACCGGCAACGCCGGCTACGATGGTATCCTTGCAGTAGCGGTCTCCTCAAGCCAGGTCAACGCCCTTTCCAAGCAGATTGAAAACATCTATGGGAACAAGATAAGCGTAATAACATCGCAGTCGATAATATCCATAGCAAATAGCATTCTCGGCATACTGAACGCGTTGCTTACTTCAGCCGCTGCCGTATCCCTGATTGTCGCCATGATAGGGGTTACAACGACCATGTTCAGCGCTACAAGGGAGAGGATTCATGAAATAGGCTTACTTAAGGCCCTTGGATTCACCAGGGGGGGGATAGAAATGATATTTATAGCTGAATCTGCCATAATGGGTTTAGTCGGAGGATTGGTCGGCATAGCGCTGGGGGCGGGCGGCTCTTACCTGATTTCGTTTGTGCTGAGCTTTATAAGTTTGGGGGGATCCAGTCCCTCTTCAGGGGGGGTAGCCGGATCGGGGATAGGGTTCAGTGCATTTGTGGCGCCGGTCGTTTCTCCGGAAGTGGTCATTTTGACGCTCATTCTGGCCGTAGGCATAGGGATCATTGCTGGATTTATACCCGCGCGCCAGGCCGCAAAGCTTGATCCGATAGTGGCCCTTCGTTACGAATAGTATTATGGTTATGGCCCCAGTTTAGCCTTAAGAGCGCTAAATATATCGCCAGGTTTGATTATGGACAGGCCAGCCCTTCCTCCCAAAATCTCGACAAGCATAATATCGTCCGGCTCTTCAAGATCGACGGGATTGTGAATGTGATTTGCTATAGCTTCG
>JAJZYL010000060.1 GCA_021798095.1 archaeon
TAGCCCCGGGTAGCCTAGCATGTATGGATGTGTTTCCCGATCCGGACAGCCCAAAGGCTAGCCGCCTATATCTTCCATCCTCCTCCAACGATATAGATGCGGCTACACCAGCAACCAGATGGTCGTTCTGCCTTAACTCTCTTTTAATATAAGCACTACCTGACCGCTCCGTCTGCCTTGGTACTCGTACCTCTACCAGAATTTCCCCGGGCCTGATGGCCGTTGACATATGACCAAGGTAGAAGCCATCAGCGTTAATGGCCCTGCGGCCGTTCCTTCCGGCCAGGACATACTGGGCGTCCATCGAGAGGAAAACTGGGGGGAGGTCATCGTCAGGATTTCCGGTGCATACATTGCCACCTACGCTTATCATGTTCCGAAGAAGCGGGTCCGCTATGACTCCTGCGGCTTCTGAGAGAGCAGTATAGTTTCTTTTCACCAGATCCGACCGCTGAAGTTCGGCCACCTTCACGGCTGCACCAATTGAAAGATAACTGCCATGATCACCAATCAAGCCCAGTTCCCTTATACGGGAGATATCGATGAGAAACCCTGGCCTGATTACGTGATGTTTCATAGCATTTATAAGCCCCACTCCGCCGGTCATGATCTTCGCATTATCATTATGAAGTTCAAGTAGCTTTAGAGCTTCGTCCAGATCGTCTGGCGCGGCATAATCAAAAGAAGGAGGATACATACAGGAAGGGACTGTCTACAAAGACTATTTAAAACTAGCTATGTTTATCAAGATACTGTGACTTTGGGAGAAGATGTGAATTACCGTCATCTTATATCAAAGGCCTAGGTAAGTAACATTAATATTTAGATGCTACACATGGATGGTATGGATGACATATTCATTAAAGGGGCAAGGCTCAGGGGAAAGGACGAGCTCTACTCGATATACATCCAGAACGGCAAAATAATATCCATTAAAGAGGCCGGTGAAACCCAAAAGGCACAGATAGAGATAGATGCTAAGGGGAGGCTTGTGACAGAATCATACGTTATAGCGCACGTACATCTTGATAAAGTGGGTACATGGGACATCGCTGGGGATACGGCGGTAAGGGCCTACCATAGAATGGACAATTCAAGCGCCAAGGATGCGATAATGACGGCATCAAAGGTCAAGGCTTCATATACGGTCGAAAGCGTAAAGGAAAGGGCCAGCAGGTACCTGATGCTTGCAAAGAAATATGGAGTTTCCCACATAAGGGCCTTTGCGGACGTAGATACCAAGGCGAAGCTGATGGCTGTAGATGCGTTATGCGAGCTCAGGGAACAGCTCAAGTCGGAAATCTCCATTCAGGTAGTAGCATTTCCTCAGGACGGCGTTATAATGGAGCCTGGTGCCGAGGAGCTGGTCAGGAAGGCGCTAGATAAAGGGGCTGATGTAGTAGGTGGAATACCCTGGATAGAGCGGACCGAGGAGGACCAAAGAGCGCATATACAGAAGATGATCAATTTAGCGGTTGAATATAATAAGCCAGTTGCAATGCTGGTGGACGATGCGGCTAACAAGGAATTGCACACCGTTGAAATGCTTGCTGAAATGGCTCACCGGGCGGGCCTAGATGGGAGGGTTGAAGCCTGTCATGCAAGGGCACTACAGTTATATGATGACTCAAGGCTGAGGGAGGTGGCCCAGAAGATCAGGACGGCGGGGATGGGCTTAGTTACTGATCCGCATACGGGCCCGCTGCACATACCAGTTGAGAAGCTGGCGCGCTATGGTGTAGATATAGCCATAGGGCAGGACGACTGCAGCGATGCCTACTATCCCTATGGAAGATGTAAAATGACAGAAGTGGCGTTCCTTGCAAGTCACCTGCTCTGGAGAATGGACTATGAAGGGGTAGACAGGATATATGATATGGTAACCACAAGCCCGGCTAGGATCATCGGAGTAAACGACTTCGGGCTCAAAGCGGGTAATACTGCCAACCTTGTCATCTTACCGGCAAAATCAGTAATGGAAGCACTCACCTTTCAGGTAGAACCGGATTATGTAGTAAGCCAAGGTCACCTGACCTTACGAAGATAAACTAACTCCATATACCAGCTGACAGAAACCTGGCTAGCGCTAATGTAATCCCGTGTTCATAAAGGCCCTTTCTGTCTACCAGGCCACCGGTGAATAGCCCTACTGCTCCACCTTTCCTCTTTGTATCATGCTGATTGGAAAAAATATCCACGGCATCCCCGAGCTCCATGCTCTTTAACATCCCTGTAACGCTCGGCGGGATCAGAAACCCGCCGCTGAGCCCATATCCCTCCCTGCCCTTGGAGTCCAGTATGCAGATGACTGCTGTTACGAATAAATGGCGACCCGCCGTAAGGGTCCCACCTTCTATGCCTACCGAATAATCAGCGCTTGTTAGAGCCATTGCCCTAGCGGCCCTGTTCCTAGCCCCTTCAAACATTTCATCATTCGAAGGCTGGGCCGGCACGCCGCTTTCTACGCCAATTCCCATAACATCCACCGTATGCCCCCTAAACGCCTTTCTGAATGCCTCCGTGCAAGCATTAATTTTAACAGGGTTATCGCTTCCCACTATTACATTCATGTATTACCTGACTTTATCTTCTTAATTAATTATTCCCTTATCTACTACCATGTAAGGTCTTCTTCCTAACTACTCTTTGCAGAAATTAGTAAGACCTGAACGTAGATCGTGGAATGGCTCGTTGGGCTAGAGTAAGTGTAGAGGGTTGTTCCATTAAGCATATATCCCGTGCTCCTTGAATATGTATAGACGAATAGCTGATCAATGGAGGCGCCGCTGGAATTGGTCGAATCATTACGGTACAATAGCACTTCGGTACTCCCTGTCGTCGATACGGTGGTAAAGTTATAATTCAGGAGAGGGACCTGTGAACCCACCTTTAAATCCCTGTCGAATAGGACCATAGGCTCGTAAAAGTTTGAGCCGAAGGAAAGATTATAATAAGGTGGGCCGTTGTAGTACGCACCCATCATTCTGCCCGTAGTAGCATTTATCACCGCCATATAGGTTTCAAGCTCCTCCTCAGCCAACATGTGCATTACACCACCATTGATACCCAGAAGTTGATAAGTGGCGAACTCCGTATAGTTCACCGGGTTACCGTCGAAGCTGTCGTTAACGACATATTTGTAAAATAGCGTCCTTTGGTACAGCCTGCTCCCCGGTTCGTAGATATACACATAGTAATATCCAAGGGACGCTGCAACCACCAACAGTATCATAAAAATGGCGAGGGCTGTCTTTCGCATTTATACCATCTCTGACTTTATATTATTAAGCTTTTACGAAGTTATGTCAGTAAAACTTAATATCCTAACTTCGTCATTAATATGCATGAAAGCAATAGTTGCAATAACTGGGGCTAGCGGCATACAGTACGGTGTCGCTCTCCTCTCCGCCCTGAAAGATGCGAAGGTTGAAATCAGCCTGATATTGAGCGAAGGCTCAAAAGTTACAATGAAGCAGGAAACTGATCTAAAACCCCAGCAACTCCAAAGGCTCGCAGATTATAACTATACCGAGGACGATATGACCGCCCCTATGGCAAGCGGCTCCGCACGGTATGACGCGATGGTAATAGCCCCCTGCAGCGTTAAAACGCTATCTTCAATAGCAACTGCTTACGAGTCGAACCTTATAACAAGGGCGGCCATGGTTCAGCTGAAAGAAAGGAAAAGGTTGCTGCTTCTGATACGTGAAACGCCGCTCAGCGTCATCCACATAGAGGCGATGCTCAGGGTTGCACAGGCTGGAGCTATAGTTATGCCGGCGTCTCCGGGGTTCTACAGTAGGCCAAAATCCGTAGATGACATCGTAAAATTCATGGTGGGAAGGATGATGGACGAACTGGACCTTCCCAATGAATTATTCAGCAGATGGAAGGGGACCACGACCGCTTATCGTGATTAAATTTAATAAATACTGCCTTTAGTAGTTCCACCATGGCCAAATCATTGCTGATTAAGAACGGGATAGTAGTGACCATGGATAAGGAGAGGTCCGTATTCAAGGGCGGAGTGCTGGTGGAGGGAGAGAGGATAATTAAGGTAGGGGATGAAAGAAGCATAGGGGGCGAAGGAGCGAGCGAAGTTATTGATGCCAAGGGTGGGATCATCACGCCCGGCTTCATATGCTCCCATACGCACCTTTACGGCATCCTCCTGAGGGGAGCAAATCTAAACCTTCCAGCTCCGACCGACTTCACCCAGAACCTTCAGCGTATATGGTGGCCAATGGACCAGGCCATGAACCATCAGGACGCGTACATAAGCGCCCTTACGGCAAGCATGGAGCTTATGAGAAGCGGGACCACCTTGTTCGCTGACACCTTTTCCGGCCCGAACGCAATAGAAGGAGTCCTAGACGATATCAAGAAAGGGGTTGATGAGGTGGGAATCAGGGGGGTACTTGCCTTCGAAGCAACGCAAAGAAGGAGCCATGAAGAAGGATATAGAGGGGTCGAAGAAGATGTGCGCTTCATTAAGAAGGAGAATGGCGATAGGATAATGGGGATGATAAGCCTGCACGCGCCGTTCACCGTAAGCGATGAATTGATCAAATACGCCATTGAAAAGGCGGGATCGCTGAAGGCGACCACAACCATTCATACGGCTGAAGGAAGATGGGACCTCTATCACAGCATGGAGAGGTATGGTAAGAGGACATTTGAAAGGCTCCATGACCTCGGGGCGTTGGGGAACAGGACGGTTGTAGCGCATGCCGTCAACATAAATGAGGACGAGTTGCAGATAATCAAGAAGACAGGGACTAATGTGGCACACAATCCCCTAAGTAACATGCTCAACGCGGTGGGGGTGCCCGCCGTGCCTCACATGTTGGATGAAGGTATAAACGTAAGCCTAGGAAATGATGGATATATATTTGATGTATTCGAGAACCTGAGGGGGGTTTTCCTTCTTCACAAGGTAAACATGCTCGACCCTAGGAAGATCTCGGTAATGCAGGCCCTAGAGATGGCTACGATAAACGCGGCAAGGGCATATCACCTGGAAAAGGAACTTGGGTCACTGGAAGTAGGGAAGCGGGCCGATATAGTGATAATAAAACCGCAGTTACTTCCAACTCCGATCACCGTTTCCTCAGTCTACGGCCACTTGGTAAATTCAATAGATGGCGATGACGTCAGCGATGTAGTGGTTAATGGTGAACTATTATTAAGGGATAGGGTACCCACAAAGGTCAGTTACGAGCAGGTGAACCAGAAAGTGCTAAGAATGGTAGATGACTACTGGACTAGGCTAAAGGGAGTAAAGGAGCAGGTTGACGTGCTTAAGCTAGGCGGTTAAAGGCAGCGCTAGACATGCCTTTTTTCCTTTAACCACGATAAAAACCCAGCTGCCAGAACACAAATTGAGATGACTAACCAGCCGAGGATGAATCGGCAGTACTCCGACATAGGGCTTACTAATCCAATTAGCGATTTAAGCTTTGATGGCAATAACCTGCAGAGTTTTTTTATAAGACCTGTATTACTTCAAACTGTCTTCTGACCGAAAAATGATAAATGCTTATAACTCTGTTATAATTCAATAGATATTAGTGCAGATATGGATTGGTTAGCTTCTCAGATACGCTGCTTCTTTCCGCGATAATGGGGCTTTCCATTTACCTTTCAATGCCGATAATCATGAGAAAGAATTTGGCACATACTAAAACAAAATTTCTAAATGCTGTCGCCATAGGCATACTGATCTTCCTGATCGCGGATGTCTTTCTAGATGCGGCACAGGTGCTCTATAACGGGACGCTCTATGGATATGGGTCTTCTCCTGACTACGACCTTATATTTGGAGTTTCAACAGCCGTTGGATTTTTTATACTGTTTGCAGTGGGTCACAGGAGAAAGGGACAACTATCCCAGATTCAATTGGCATTGGTAATCGCGCTCGGGATTGCCTTTCAAAACTTGACTGAAGGTCTGCTATTTGGCTCTGTTGACTCGACCATCGGCCTGACCGGTATCGCCCTGGTTGTACTGATCGGATTTATTTTTCAGAACTTTACTGAAGGCTTTCCTATCGCCTCACCGTTTCTGGGGTCTACGGAAGGACGAATGGGAGTTATGACTGGAGCGCTCTTCTTAGGGGGTTTTCCCACGATAATAGGAGGAGCGCTTGGATATTATTATAATTCCACCATATTTGACCTTGTGTTCTTTGGGTTGGCAATTGGAACTATGCTCTATGTCATATTGCCCATGCTGAGGAACCTGTTAATTGACCCAGATAAAACTATGCTGGGCATAGCCTACGCCGGAGTCTTCATAGGCTTCATCCTAGGGTTTGCTGTAAACCTTCTTTAGAAGATGTTATGGCCGGCAGCCCGCCGGCAGGAATTGATCATGATTAAAGATAAAATGCCCCTAAACACGATTACAGCTCATTGCGTGGGTATCGATTGACGCATTTAGATTTACGATAAAAATTTATTAAAGGGAAAGCATTTTATTGAACTGTCTTGGATGATCGAGTTTCAAATGATGATCAGTGCGACCATGTGTTACTGGAGTGGGATAAAATGATTCATACCTGGGCCATCCCCCTGATTTATTCGCTGGACATGATTAAACCATCCAGGTTCAATGAGCTCAAAAGAAGGATAGGCGGCATATGTTCAACGAGCCTATCTGAACGATTATTGGAACTAGAAAAGGAGGAAATAGTAAAGAGGATAGTTTCGGCCGATTCACCTCCCCGTGTTGAATATTATCTAACTGAAAAAGGAAATGATCTAAAACTAATAATCAAACAGTTAGCGGAATGGATAAACAGGTGGAAATGATATCCTCTCACGACTAAAACCGGCGAGCGCTCCTTTACATCTATTTCCTTTTGGCAGCTTCGCAGGCCAGCAGAGCGGGGACCTTTTTTATGCCTCTTATATTTAATGGTAGCCGCTATTGGGGAAGCAGTTGTATATTTTTATTAAACATCGAAGTTTTACCGCTTTCCCAAAGTCCCAGGGTTTTTTGACGTAGGTACAAAATTACTACTAAGTTTATATAGTATACTTACAGGTTTGAACAGTGAATATGAACTACAGCTTACTCATAACAGTGTGGCTCCTACTATATCGTCTGGTACTGGGCGGGACGTTTATGCTCCACGGTTATCCGAAATTAAAGGATAGAGCAAAACAGGCTGGGCAATGGATGAATAATATGGGTATACCTGCATGGACCGCCGTGCTAGCAACTATCCTCGAATTTTTCGGCGGAACAACACTCATTTTTGGTCTTCTTACACAAATAGTGGCTATATTCTTTGCCATATTCATGGTGTCCAATATAATAATGAAAAGGATGAAGATGAAATCCCCCTATATATCTACCGAGAAACCCAGTTATGAAATGGATGTGCTATATCTGTTGTTATCGGTGACATTAGTACTGCTGGGCCCGGGAGCCATATCTATAGACCACCTAATCGGATTCTTCGGGGTTATTTAACCCCATTTTTTATAAAAATTGAATCTTGGCACACACACTTAACACGGAGCCAATTATAGTCTAAGAGAACGGCATCTATACCAAGTTCTATTCAGCCATGAATGATTTTTGATGATAC
>JAJZYL010000061.1 GCA_021798095.1 archaeon
ATCTATGACGGTACAGTTTTTATGTATAGGAGATCCATTAGTGCCTTAATATCATCCTTAATCCCGGATCCGCCAGATGCATCCTAGGCATATATACCGGAAGATGGTTTTATACCATCGATCTTATCATCAGGAGCTTGGTCATCATTTTTATTGTAGCCGTCTGTCATCTAGGTGTTTAGTAGTATAACAGTGTTATTTATACTTTCTTTCTGCCTTTGTCAGTGATCTAGGAATGGATGGACAAAAATTCAAACAATAATATGCTTATAACTAAAAATAGTTCCTTGACGGATTGACGAACTAGATTCATGTTCCAATAAATTCAAACATTTGATTCTTGATGGTGGTGATTAAATTTCACAGAAAGTAATCGTCCAATGAGGTAATCGATATACCATCCTTTAGTGGTATTCCCGTCAATGCTGCGCACACGATAGCATTTTCCACAGAGTATCCACCAAAGTGGTTGTTAAAGATAACAAATGTAGATTTGGATCTTGAAGATAATTCCTTTATCCTTGGCACCCACTCCATTAATTCGTTATTTTTATATTTGTAAGCATATCTATCCCTGGATTTAACGGGCCTCCACCACGTTTTGCTGTCCACCCTTCCATGAAATCTTATGTATGACCCTTTATCAGATGTACAGATAGATGTGGGTGTTGGAAGACCTGGGATCTTCGGAAGATCTACATTCACATATCCTATATTCATACCCTTCATATACTCTAGGATACTTTCATCGCCCTCCCAACTTGAGTGTCTGAACTCAACGAACATCTGTGCATAGTCAGCCAGCCCGGCTGCGAGCAAACCCACATATCCGAGATTTTCAGTTGATTTCTTAAACGAATAAGGAAACTGGGCAAGGAAACCACCAAGCTTTTCATCCCTTAAAATTGGATAAATTCCATTTTTAAATCTCTTAATAGCGGCTTCACTCAACCTCCTTTGATGTGTAAATTCAGCGGGCATCTTCACTATAAAGACAAATCCCGGCGGCGCCTTCGCAGAAACTACATCAAACATTCTACTAGTAGGCATCCTGTAATAAGTCGAGTCGATTTCTACACATGAAAATTTTCTTGAATATAACGACAAATACTCTCCCGGCTTTGCAGAGTTTGGGTAAAATACCCCCTTCCATTCTCGATAACTCCAACCGGATGTACCTATCCTGATTTCCCCCATCTTGATAATGTACAGCAAACGGTCATTTTATAGTTTTCAGTGGCAAATGGCCTAACTTTCAGGTCCTTAGATATCATATCTCATTTTCATGTCTAGCCGGATCCAAAAGATACTTATACCCTAACTTTAATATCTTGTAGGTAT
Organism: archaeon; assembly: GCA_021798095.1. Taxonomy (GTDB): domain Archaea; phylum Thermoproteota; class Nitrososphaeria; order Conexivisphaerales; family UBA164; genus JAJZYL01. The sequence continues at coordinate 1,342 of JAJZYL010000061.1, forward strand.
CATCTATTCTTGTAACTTCTAGAAAGTACGCCGCTTCTGAAAGTTTATCTATTCTAGATGTTTCCCTATTGAGTTTGCTCATCATTATTACATCCGATATTAGCCGGCCATTGACCAGCGTATAACTTTTAAGCGCCATAGATCCAACATCTAATACACAGTTTTAACTAAACTCCCATTACAGGCATTACAAAGTCCTTATGCGGAAGCTCAAAGTCATCTAGCATTTTAAGGCCTTCAACACAGAATATGCCAGAAATGACATAGGATTGATCCTAGCATGTTCCTTTATATTAATCCAAGGAAGTGATTCTTGACCATGGCGGCTTCGTGCCCCATTTCCATTATACTCTAGATATGAATTCTAGGCTTTAAACGTACTGGGGGCTGTATGTAGCACTTGCTCACATATTCACGAGTCCTCTTTAACATCTTCACCGAGCCCTTCCTGTCCCTCTTTATCTGTGACTTCCTTTTAGATGATATTATCATGTGAATTGCATACTTTGCAGACTTTTATTGTGTATACTAAGCCAAGCCATTTGATATACATAAATATTTCATTTGTGATAGGACTTGCTCAAATATTTAACCCCGAACTATTTGGCAAACAGATGCCCAAATATTACGGTTAGATTTATTAAAAAACTTAATTCCCCAATTAGGTAATATATATTATTTATACCCCTTCCAGCGGTACAATGTTAATTGTTTCATCATTATGGCTTAGCCGTGGATACCTTTATAGGTAATATGTAAGAATGGGTATGCAAAGTGGCAAATGAACTGAAGAAACGGTTTTGGCCAATAGAGGTTAAGCGAAATGGCAGCAACTACTATGCCTACAAGGTGTCCAGTGTGTATGATCCTGTAAAGGGGAAGGCACGGAAGGTATCAGGAGAATATCTGTGAAAGATAACCTACAATGGGCTGGAGCCAAAGAAGAAGGCTGTCCTGAGGAGCGTATTCGAATATGACGGCGCCAGCCTTCTCTGGGACCTGATGCAGGGCAAAATTGAAGGGTTGAGGAATCATTTCCATGATTCATGGAAGGAGATAGCTGCACTGTCAATCATAAGGACCCTGAGGCCAACTCCATTAAAATATGCTGAATCCGCATGGTCAAAGCTTTACCTTTCTGAGGAAATAGACCTGCGCAAAAGCTCAGGGAAATAGGCTCCGACTGGGCATCACAAAGAGACTTCAGCTCGCTGATAAGGAAAACTCGGTGATCTTCCTTGACCTTTCGTCCATATTCTCTGAATCAGTCAACCTTAGGCTTGCGGAAAAGGGTATAACGAGGATCACCTTAATCTCAAGCAGGTCAACTTTGCCTGCTTTTCACCGGTGGTCCAGTGATGCAGCGGTCATGCCGGGATCGGTGGGGGATGTCAAGTATTTCTCTTCGGTGGTGGAGGAGTTCAACCTGGAATCATATACAATAGTCACCGACAGGGAGTTCCTTTCAATGGATAATATGAAGGAGATGAGTATTAGCTTTGTCCAGCCATTGAGGAGGAATTCAAAGCTGATAGATTATTCGATGTCAATGAATAGAAAATTCATTTACCACTTCAGGAGCATAAGGTGGGGCAAGAAGGAGGTTGATGATGGCACTTACCTTTACCTGTTTGAGGACATGAAGCTCAGAGGGGAAGAGCATTCTAACCTGATAGAAATGGCTGTCACTGGCATGGGTGTTGACATTGATAAGAATATGCTTGGCAAGATATCAGTTCTGTCATCAATGAGTGAAGATGGTGGAAAAATTTACCGGCTTTATAAGCAGAGGGAAGAAATTGAGCAAGCATTTGATGTGATGAAGGATGAGCTTGAAAATGACAAGTCATACCTTTCCGATGATTATGCGCTGAGGGGCTACTTTATATCATTTGTGTCCCTTTGCCTTTACTATGCAGCATTGAATCCGCTTAGGAAGAACGGTCTTGTTGGTGATATATCGGTTAATGAGCTGCTCTTTGAGCTGTCTAGGGTATCTTGTAAGGTATTCAAATGGCAGCGCCAGAATCAGTGAAATACCAGGGAAGGTGGAGCAGCCTGTTCAGAAATTAGGTATTGACATATTACCTAAGAAATGAGGAGTTAAGGTTAAAAAATAAAAGTTTAATATGACATCAAATCCATCTTTTCGAGGAGCTCATGGAGTTTTGTAACTGCGGCGTAAACCTCCTCTTCTTTCTTAGCGCCAGTACAAACTAACTTACCACTTGCGAACAGCAGGATAACCGTCTTAGGCGAATCCATCCTATATATCAAACCGGGGAATTGTTCTGGTTCATACATACTTTTCTCCAAGTTCACTGCGGCCTCCTCAAGCTTTATTTTACCACCTAATGAAGCAGAAGCAACTATGTTCTGGATCTCAATAACTGGCTCATTTTTTATATCTATACCGTTTTTCCTCAATTTTTGGACCACGCTCTCAACAGCTTTTTTTGCCTGAGCCTCACTCTTAGCGCCAGTGCAAACCATCTTTCCTGAGCTAAAAATTAGGGTAGCCGACTTTGGTACCTTAAGCCTGAATACTAAACCGGGAAATTGTTCCGGGTGATATTCAACATCTGGAAAGGTTCTAGTTATAAGGAGGAGGTCTATTGCTTGATCTACGCTCGCTGATGTGACAACATTTTCAATAGATATAGAAGGTGTAGTTTTTGGCATTTATCCTTCGTGATGGTATATAAAGGGGTATATATAGTCTTAGCGTTTTGATTTAGGTCTTCATTTACCAGTTCGAGGAACATTCAAGCCATTATTTGTTTAATAGGCTTAACATTATATTACATTTCAATCTGGGATTCTGATATAAACTAGATAATTGCGTTCAAGTACATCTAAACACCACCAGGATTACGTGAAAATCAAGGTCGCTCCGATAAAGCTAGGTCAAAGCTCATCAGAGGTTCTGAGCTTAGATCAGTGGGAGAATTTTTCATAGAACTTGATCAATGCTTGCGTTCCATTATCGCCAAACCCTTGTGCTACAAGAGCATTGTAAAGCTGCAACAGTAATGATGTGCCCATCATAGGCATATTCAGTTCGTTTGCGACATCCATCACATATTTGAGATCCTTCCTCAAATGTATAGCTCTAAATCCAGGCGTGATATCATTTTTAATCATCTTAGGTAGATAATACTGTACTGTGAATGAATTAGCTGCCCCTGTAGATAATACCCTGTATAATGCGTCTAGGTCAGTATCTGTTCTTCTAGCTAATGCCAAGGCTTCGGAAACACCCAACATATCCATACCGATTACTATTTGGTTAAGGAGCTTTACCATCTGCCCAGTCCCAGTTTCACCTGTATATACTATGTTTTTACCCATGGCTTCAAGAACTGGCACAACTCTTCTGAACACTTCGGGTTTTCCACCGGCCATAATGGTAAGGGTGCCATCTCTTGCGCCTTTGTCCCCACCCGTGACAGGAGCGTCAATAAAATCTATCTCCATCTTCCTTAACCTCTTGGCAAAATCTATAGCATATCGCGGCGAGTTTGTACTCATGCCTATCACAGTAAGTTCTTGATGTTTTCCTTTAACTAGTCCATCATCGCCAAATAATACTTGCTCAACATCTGGTGCATCTGTAACCATCTCGATAATTATATCCGACAATTTGGCTGCCATGGCCGGAGTTTCTACGACCTGAGCCCCTTGGGCTTTAAGCTTGTCTGCCTTCCCTCTGCTCCTATTATATACCGTTAAACTAAAGCCAGCTTTGATTAAATTAGAAGCCATTAAACTTCCCATTATACCCAATCCTATGAACCCAATTCTAGGTTTGTTGGTCATACCTTGAAGCTTAGCTAATGAAAATTTAAACCTGTTGCCAAGAACTTATAGTTATTGGATTGTGTATTTTGCCCTGATGTTTATGCAAATGCGCAACTGATTCTCTACAAATCTTATCATCTGTGCAATTACAATAAAAAAGTATGTAAACTATTTTCGATATAATAGATATTAATTATCTATCCAACATGATACCAAATTACCCGTCATGGTGATTGCTGCCTAAAGTTGATTGGGCTTTTAACTAGCTCTACCTATTAAGTATGCGAATCCAACGCAACTACATCTCCAATTATATTGCTGTAGTTAGCTACCTGTTCGCCCATTATCTTCGTTATTTTCTACATCATATATGTATATCTTTCCTCTCATAGCAGACGCTATAGCGCCTATAAGTGATAGAATTGCGCTTATAATAAACGAAACCCTCAAAGCACCCATAAATGGACTGGCTATGACCATTGGAAACCAGTGTTCACCGGTGATGGTTGCCATGGCCAACGAATTTGAGCTTATAGTCTGGACTACGGAGGAAGGTAGGGTAGATAGTATGGTTATCACTGGATTATAGCCCAAAAAGGCGGCAAAAAGTGCTCCTGTAGGAGGAATTCCAGCAAAATATTGAGATACCGGCTGTGGCAATCCTAGGTTGGTTAGTGCCGAAAGCAATGAAGCTGGCAGACTGCCAGCTAGCCAAATTATTATTATCGCAAAGAACATGCCCAAGCTCGCTGTCATTCCGGTGTTTTGAAGCGTAGACCTCATGCCTGATGCCGCGCCCCTTTGTTCAGGTGGAACCGAATTCATTATAGACGCCGTGTTTGGAGACGCAAACATCCCGCTTCCAACACCCATGAAAAAGAGTATAACACCAAATTCCCAATAGACAAAATCATATGGGAGCAAAGAAAGTGCTATGAATGAAGCCGCCGTTATCAACATGCCGGTTGTAGAAAGCAACCTCGCGCCGTGAGTATCAGAGAGCCAGCCGCTGATCGGGCCCATAACTATAAACCCAGCCATCATGGGTATCATGAATATACCGGCCCAGAAAGGTGCACTTTGATATGAATATCCGTGAAGTGGAAGCCAAATGCCTTGTAATAATATGATTAACATTATCTGAACACCGCCCCTGCCTATTGCTCCAAGGAAGCCCGCAAGGTTTGCTGCAGAAAATATCCTTCTCCCGAATAATTCCAATCTAAACATGGGCTCCTTTATATGAACTTCGATAATCGGGAACGCAATTAGCAGAGCCGCCCCAAGCCCTAAGCTAATGATCACTCAAGGATCCCCCCACCCCATGATGGATCCACTATATGGGATAAGACCGTAGGTTATCGCTATAAGAAGTAATGATAGTCCGCCCGCAAACGTTAGGTTTCCGCTGTAGTCTATCTTAGCCTTTTTGGGTTTTACTATTTCCTTCAATTTTAGATATGACCAGACAGTACCGGCTAGGCCTACTGGTACGCTTACAAGAAATATGTACCGCCAATTGATCACAGCCAATATTCCACCTAGGATCAGCCCTATCAAGCTACCAGCAAGGGCCGCTACTTGATTTAATCCTAGGGCCCTTCCCCTCTCGGTATGAGGGAAGGCATCGGTGAGTATAGCTGCGCTATTTGAAAAAAGGAAGGCTGCACCAAGGCCCTGAATTATCCTATATGCGATTATCAAGTTAGCAGCAAAGTCCCCCTTTCCAGGGGTAAGGAACAAAAGGATCGAGCCGGCGGTAAAGATGGCGAAGCCCATATTGTACAGACGAACTCTGCCATACATATCAGAAAGCCTGCCGAACGTTACAAGCATTGTAGCAGTAACTATGCTGTACCCAAAGAGTATCCAGAGCAGATATGGGAAAGATGTCGGTAAAAGTGGATTTATAGCTATGCCTCGAAATATAGCTGGTAAAGAAATCAGAATTATTGTACTATTTATGGATGCCATCAGTACCCCGAGAGTGGTATTGGATAACGCTACCCATTTGTACTGAACCATGAACTCGCACCCAATATCCTTGTTTATTAAATATATTCTCACCTTAATGCATATCCTATTTTCATTATCATAGCTTTAGTTTCTTGATATTTTTAACATCTAGTTTTCTATTTATATCTATCGTCCATCACTTCTTTATTGTTGTATAAGTTGTGGTTGTCAATTATTGGAAGGAATGAATTTTTGATCAGTCAGCTCGTTAATTATTGAAGATCAGAATCTATCAGTTAATAATAGCTTATCATGCTTAACATAAAATAATAATGATGGACAAACGGGCCCGGGGGAAGGCAATTACTAAAGTGTGCATTGAACTAATTAAAGTCTTTTATACTTATGGAAATAAATAAATCATGAAAAGGCCGATGCCACTCGGGTATATCTAT